>QHUF01000139.1 GCA_003221075.1 Gemmatimonadota bacterium | reverse complement strand
TGACGCGACCGGTCAGGAGCTGACCTGCTGCGTCACGCAGCGTGACGGAGAATGGCGCCGTGGCTCCCACGACAACCGTCGCCGACGCCGGCGTCACGGTGACCGACGCCACGGGCACGTTGATCACGGTGAGGACTGCCGTGTCGCTCTTCGATTCGCTGGTCGCGATGATGCTCGCCGAGCCCGGCGCCACGCCGCTGGCGACGCCGGCGGCGGTGACGGTGGCGACGGCCGGAGTGGCGGACGACCAGGTGATGGTGCGATTGGTGAGGATCGTACCGGCCGAGTCGAACGGTGTCGCGACGAACGGTGTCGTGTTGCCCACCGTCACGGTCGCCGTCGAGGGCGTAACGGTCACGGACGCCACCGGCGGCGGTGTCACAATGACCACCGCCGTGTCCGCAACGCCGGAAGTGTCGACCGCAATCACGCTGTCCTGCCCCGGGTTCTGGCCGGCCTTGAAATGGCCGACCGCGCGGCCGCGGCCCGGGCTCGTAACGTCCGTAATCTGGCCACCAGCGGTGCCGCGCACGCTGAAGGTGACTGACAGCGGCGCCATGTCACCGGCCTGATCGGTTCCCTGGACGGTGAGATCGGTGCTTTGATTGAGATGCAATGCTACGAGTATCGGCGATATGCTGAGTCGTGCGAGTGACCCGTTGGTCGGGGCCGTGCGCGGTTCGAGCTTGCACGACACGGCCGCGAGGGCAGCGACGACACAGATAGCATTTTTGAGCAGGGCAAGACGGCACGCCAGCTTGTGCATATACGGCATCGGACCCGCCCCCATGTATGGGAAAACTCGGAAAACGAAAGGGCCGCCTGCGTGCGACCGATTCGGTCGATCCGCTGGCGGCCCGGCTGGCGTGGCGAGTCACACTCGCTGTAGCCCCGCAGCTCTGCGACACCGCCTTTGGGCGGCTTTGCTCTGATCAGCAACGCGAAAATGGGAAAACCGCCGGCAGTCGGTCGTGACGGGAGTCACGCGCGTGCGGGGCATTCTCTGCATGGATCTCTTTGTGACGTAGAGCCCAAACCGACGGATTCGCGTCAGTTTTGAAACTGTAAGCGCGGTACAACACCACCCTCACCGAGGGTGTCCGCGATCACTGTATTTCTTTCGTCCACAGTGAGTTACATGTGTGAGAGTTGTGGCCCGGAATCTGCCGGACCACGCCCCCGTGGCCACAGACACCGCCTATCGCTGCGAAGAAACTCTCGTCGAGCTTTTGACCGAGCGTCTGGACGTCGCGTGCGATGCGCTGCGCGAATCGGCGGCACTGCTGTCGGCGACGGAGCGTGAGCGGGCGCGGCGACTCGCGTTCGCCCGCGATCGGCGCCGGTTTATCGTCGCCCGCGCGCGGCTGCGGCAGTTGCTTGCGACGCGCCTGGGTGTGCGGCCCGCCGCGATCGAGCTGACCTCGGGTCCCTACGGCAAGCCGATGCTCGGACCCCGGTTGCGCGCGTCGAATCTGCGATTCAACGCCTCCCACTCCGCCGATCTCGCGGTGTACGCGTTCGCCCGCGGACGCGAGATCGGCGTCGACGTGGAAGCGATTCGCACGATTCCCGATGCCGACGAGATCTCGGCCCGCTTTTTTGCCGCGCGCGAAGCGGCGGCGTACGCGGCCCTCGATGTCGACTCGCGTCCGGTGGCCTTCGTCAATTGCTGGACGCGCAAGGAAGCGTTTCTGAAAGCGGTCGGTGGTGGCCTGAGCTATCCGCTCGATCGCGTCGAGGTGTCGCTGGCGCCGGGCGCGCCCGCGACCATCGTCCGCGTTGCGGACACGCCCGGGGACGCGTGCGGCTGGCGTCTGGCGAGCTTTACGCCCGCGCGCGGCTTCGTCGGCGCCGTCGTCGTGGAGCAGTGGCTGCAGTGACCTACCAATCCGGTTGGGTGACCGACGACGTACGGATGTTCCGGACGTCGGTCCGCCAGTTCATCCAGAAGGAGCTGGTGCCGCAGCAGGCCCGCTGGCGTGAGCAGCAGCGCCCCGATGCCGAGGCGTGGACCGCGGCGGGGGCCGCGGGCATGCTGCTCCCGGATGTGCCCGACACGTTTGGCGGCGGTGGCGGAACGTTCGCGCACACGGCGGTGGTGCTGGAGGAGCTCACGCAGGCCGGCGTGCACTTCGGCTTCAGTATTCAGAACATCGTGGCGCACTACCTCCTCGCCTACGGCAGCGACGCGCAGAAATGTCGCTGGCTGCCGCGCATGGCGCGGGGCGATCTGGTGGGCGCCATCGCGATGAGCGAGCCCGCCGCCGGTTCCGACTTGCAGGGCATTCGTGCCACCGCGCGGCGCGTCGGCGACTGCTACGTCATCAACGGCTCGAAGACGTTCATCACGAATGGCTGGCACGCCGGCCTCGTGTGTCTGGCCGTCAAAACCGACCCTGCCGTCGCGGGCTGGAAAGGCATCTCGCTGATCTTCGTGGAAACCAAGGACCTGCCGGGATATCGCGTGGGGGGCGCGCTCGACAAGATCGGCATGCACGGCCAGGACACGTGCGAACTGTTTTTCGACGACGTGCGCGTCCCGGCCGCAAACCTCCTGGGAGGGGCGGAAGGGAAGGGGTTCTCCCAGATGATGGAGCGTCTGCCGTATGAGCGTCTGACCGTCGCCGTGGGCGCGGTCGCCGCGGCGGAGCATGCCGTGTCCATCACCACGAAGTACGTGAAAGAGCGCACGGCGTTCGGGAAGCCGCTGCTCGATCTGCAGAATACCCGGTTCACGCTCGCGGCGTGCAAGACGCAGGCGCAGATCGGCCGAGTCTTTGTCGACAACTGCATCGAACGGTTTGTCGCCGGCCAGCTCGACGACGTCAGCACCGCCATGGCCAAGTATTGGCTCACCGAGTGCCAGTGCCGCGTCATCGACGACTGCCTGCAACTGCACGGCGGCTATGGCTACATGACCGAATACCCGATCGCCCGCATGTGGGCGGACAGCCGCGTCCAGCGGATCTATGCCGGCACAAACGAAATCATGAAGGAGCTGATCGCGTGGTCGCTTTGAAGGATGTGTGCCTCCACACCCTGATCGAAGAACAGGTTGCGCGTACGCCCGATCAGACCGCCCTGGTTTTCGAGCAGCAACGCGTGACCTACGCCGAGCTGGACCGGCGGGCGACGCTCGTCGCGCGGCACCTGCGGCGACTCGGCGCCGGCCCGGAAGTGCTCGTGGGCGTCTGCCTCGAGCGGTCGTTGGACATGGTGATCGGCATCCTCGGCGTACTGAAGGCGGGCGCGGCGTATGTGCCGATGGATACCGCCTACCCGCGCGAGCGAATCGCCTTCATGCTCAGCGACGCGAACGTGTCGATCCTGCTCACACAACAGCATCTCGTTGCGAGCCTCCCCAGCGTCGGCCGCGTCGTGTGTATCGATGCGCTCGAGTCAACGAACGGCGACGAGGCGGGGCGGCAGGAGCCGGAAGTCCGGCCCGATAACGTCGCGTATGTGATCTACACGAGCGGCTCGACGGGCCGTCCCAAGGGCGTCTGTATCGAGCACCGCAACATCGTCAATTACGTCCGGGGCGTGGCGGCGCGACTGCGCCTCGACCCCGGGATGCGGCACGCGACGGTGTCGACCATCGCGGCGGACCTGGGCAACACTGTGATCTTCCCGGCGCTCGCGACCGGCGGCGTTCTCCACGTGATGTCGCAGGAACGGCTCGAGAGCCAGGCGCTGCTCTCGGAGTATTTCGAGCGCGAGCAGATCGACGTTCTGAAGATCGTCCCCTCACATCTGGCGGCGCTGCAGACCGGGCGGCACCCCGAGCGCGTCATGCCGGGACGCCGCCTGATCCTCGGCGGCGAGGCGTCGCGGCTTGCCTGGGTCGCGCAGCTGCGCGCGCTGGCCCCGCAATGCGAGATCTTCAATCACTACGGCCCCACTGAAACGACGGTGGGCGTGCTCACCTATCATGCCGGACGACAGCTGCCCGCCACGCAGTCCGGGACGTTGCCGCTGGGGAGCCCACTCCCGAACAGCCGCATGTACGTCCTCGATCCCGCCGGGCAGCCGGTGGCCCGCGGTGAGGTGGGCGAGCTGTACATCGGCGGTGCGGGTGTGGGGCGCGGCTACCTGAACCGGCCGGAGTTGACGACCGAGCGATTCGTGCCCGACCCGGTCGACCCGGCACGCGCCGCACGCGTGTATCGGACCGGCGATCTCGTCCGCCAGCTGCCGGACGGTGACTTCGAGTTCTGCGGCCGGATCGACCATCAGATCAAGGTGCACGGCTACCGCATCGAGCTCGGGGAAATCGAAGCGACATTGCGCGAGCACGGCGGTGTGCGGGAAGCGGTCGTGCTGGCGCGCGACGAAGAGTCGGGCGGGAAACAGCTCGCCGCCTGCATCGTGCCGCGACGCGCGCAGCAACCGCTGTGGGGGATGTCCAGCCTGCACGCGCTGCCCGATGGCGCCGTGGTCGCGCACCTGAACCGCAACGAAACCGACTACATCTATCACGAGATTTTCGAGCTTCAGGCATATCTGCGGCACGGCATCACCATCCAGGACGGCGACTGCATTGTGGATGCGGGCGCCAATATCGGGTTGTTCACGGTGTTTGCCAGCCGCCTCGCCCGCGACCTGCGCGTGATTGCCTTCGAGCCGAATCCCGTGGCGTTCGCGTGCCTCGCGGCCAATGCCGGCGCGTGGGGTTCGGGTGTGCGCTGCCTGCCGGTGGGTCTGTCGCGCGATAGCGGGACGGCCGAACTGACGTTCTTCGAAGGCTTGTCCCTGCTCTCCGGGTTCTACGCCGACGCGGCCACGGAACGCGAAGTGGTCAAGAACTACGTGCTCAATCAGCAGGGCGAGGGCGAGGCCGCGGCGCCAGTCGCCGCGATCGACGCGTTGATCGACGACCGGCTGCATGCGAAGACGGTCACCGCTCAGCTGCGCCGCTTGTCGGATGTGCTCGCGGAGGAAGGCATCACCCGCATCGACCTTCTCAAGATCAACGTCGAGAAGAGCGAGCTGGACGTGCTCATGGGTCTGAGCGCCGATGACTGGCCCAAGATCCGCCAGCTGGTCATCGAGGTCGATCGCCAGGACAACCTGGCGCCGATCACGACGCTGCTGGAGCAGGTCGGCTTCGACGTGTTGGTCGAACAGGACCCGCTGCTGCGCAAGACGGAGTTGTGCTACGTGTACGCGATTCGCCCGTCGGCCGGTTCGCGTCTCATCCGCGAGCAAGCCGCCGACGCGCACGTCCGCGCGGTGCCGGCGGTGGACCACGCGGTGCTGACTCCCGCGACGCTCCGCAAGCACGTCATGGAGCGGTTGCCGCAGTACATGATCCCGTCGGCATTCGTGCTACTGGACCAGCTGCCGTTGAACGCGAACGGCAAGATCGATCGTCAGGCGCTGGAGGCGGCGATCCCCACCGCGCATGCGGGGGAGGGGAAGGCCGGACAGACGACGCCCGCCGCCCGGCCTCTGACGCAAACCGAGCGCACGCTCGGCGCCATTTGGGCCGAGCTGCTGAAGGTCGACAGCGTCGGACTCAACGACGATTTCTTCGACCTGGGCGGTCATTCGTTGCTCGCGATCAGTGTGGTCTCGCGCGTGCGCGATGCCTTCGAGGTGGATCTGCCGCTGCGGAATCTGTTCGAGCGGCCGACGTTGTCGGCGCTGGCCGAGGCGATCGATGCGCTGGCGTGGTCGGCAAAAGCCCCCGCCGCCTCCCGCGCCCAGCAACCCGGAAGAGTGGGCGCCCGGGAAGAGATCGCAGTGTGAGCGTCGCGGCGTTTCTTGCCGAGCTGCGGAGCCGCGACCTTCAGCTCTGGGCGGAAGGCGACCAGCTGCGCTGCAATGCTCCGGCCGGTGTCCTGACGCCGGCGCTGCGCGACGAGCTGCGGCGCCGCAAGCGCGACATCCTGGAATTCCTGCACTTCTCGGAAGTGTTGACGCGGCAGGAGCAGGCCATCGTGCCGCTGCAGCCGCGCGGCCAGCACGCTCCCGTGTTTGCGCTCGGTGGCCACAACGGGGACGTCTTCTGCTATCGCCCCCTGGCCCAGGCGCTCGGCGATGACCAGCCGCTGTTCGGGCTCCAGCCACCGGGCCTCGATGGCAAGAGCAAGCCGCTCACGCGCGTCGAGGCGCTGGCCGCCTACTTTGCGGAACAGATTCGCGCATTCCGGCCCAGCGGTCCGTACGTCCTTGCGGGATTTTGCGCCGGCGGCACGATCGCCTTCGAGCTGGCGCAGCAGCTGCAGCGGCAGGGTGGGCGCGTCAGTTTCGTCGCGCTCATCGCCAGCCCCTATTCCCACTGGTACCGGCACCTGCCACAGCTGCGCGCGCGCTTTCTCCACGGCCTGGAGTGGGCGAGCCGGCACGTCCAGGCGCTGGCGAGCCTGTCGGGCGGTGCGCGGCGTCGTTACATCGCTGAGAAACTCCGGTGGCGGCAGGAGCGGCGCGCGACCCGTGAAGCCGCCCCGCCCGATCCGGCGCGCGCCGTATTCGCGCGCGTCCAGGAAGCCACGCTCGTCGCCGTGCGTCGCTACACGCCGCGTCGTTTCGAGGGCCGCGTCGGCCTGTTCGTCCCGAACGCTGAATGGCTCCGCACCGGCAACGCGCTGCTGCGGTGGCGCGAATTCGCGTCCGACGCCGAGGAGTATTGCGGGCCGGACGGTTGCAAGGGCGAGGTCATGCTCGAAGAGCCCTATGCGCGCGCGACGGCCGAATTGATCGTCCGCTGCCGCGATCGCCTGGGATGACCACGGTCGCGTTGTGGGTCGTGGGAGTGGCGGCCGCGTTCGCCGTCTACACATACATCGGCTATCCGGTCGCGCTGTTCGTCCTCGCGATCGTGCGGCGTCGCCGGTCGGGGGGGACGGGGACGGGGGCAGGCGAGGGGGAGGGGGAGAGGGAGCCGCGGGGCGATTGGCCGCGCATCACTATCGTCCTGCCGGTCTACAACGAAGCGGCGGTCATTCGCGACACGTTGGAGAATCTCTTGAAGGTGGATTATCCCGCCGACCGCCGGGAGATCCTCGTGCTGTCCGACGCGTCAACGGATGAGACCGACAAGGTCGTGCGGAGCTACGCGCACCGGGGCGTCCGGCTGATGCGCCTCCCGGTCCGTGGCGGCAAGACGGCCGCCGAGAACGCCGCGCTGCCGTTCCTGCGCGGCGATATCATCGTCAACACCGACGCGTCCGTGCGCGTGCACCGCGAGGCGGTGAAGCGGCTGGTTGCGTCGTTCGCCGATCCCACCGTGGGTGTCGCCTCGAGCTACAATGTGAGCGTTGCGCGTATGACCGCGCACGCGAATGCCGCCGAGGGGTGGTACGTCGGCTACGACATGTGGGTGCGCGACCTGGAGTCACGCGTCTCCGGCAGTGTCGGGGCCGCCGGGTGCCTGTACGCCGTGCGGGCGCCGATTCAGAGTCAGCGCCTGCCGACCGCGCTGACGCGCGATTTCGCCGCCGCGCTGCTGGCGCGTGAGCGCGGCCTGCGGGCGGTCTCGGTGCGTGGCGCCATCTGCTTCGTGCCGCGCATCGCGTCGCTGCAGCACGAGTATCGGCGCAAGGTGCGCACGATCACGGGCGGCATCGAGACGCTCTACTTCAAGCGCGCGCTGCTCAATCCGTTTCGCTACGGGTTGTTCGCCTGGATCCTGGCGAGCCACAAGGTGTGTCGCTGGCTCGTGCCCCACGTCGGCCTATTGACGCTGCTCGCCCTCGCTGGTCTCGCGGGAACCGTGCCGTGGGTCGTCTGGGGTCTCGCGCTCGCCGGGTTTGCCGCGGTGTGCGGCCTGGTTGGGTGGGGTTGGCCGGAACAGTGGCAGCTGCCACGGATCCTCGCCGTGCCGGCGTACCTGGTGATGGGGAATATGGCCGCGTTGCACGCTTCGATACCGGGAAGGTGCGGAGCATGATCTTCATGTCTTCAACCACCGTGCGGCGCTCGATGTACTCCAGATCGAGCGCGACCTTGCGCTTGACGTCCTCGACCGAGCGATCGTAGGACTGGTTCACCTGCGCCCAGCCGGTGATGCCGGGTGGGACGCGCTGCCGGTCCTGGTAGCCATCGATCTCCTGGCGCAGGCGCGCGAAAATCGCGGGCTGCTCCGGCCGCGGCCCAACCACGTTCATGTCGCCGTTGAGCACGTTGATGAGCTGCGGAATCTCATCCAGCCGGTAGAGGCGCAAGATCCGCCCGATCGGCGTCACCCGGGGATCGGTCGGTGCGGCCCACACCTCGCCCTGCGGACCGCCGCTCACGGTCATCGTGCGGAATTTGTAGATCGTGAACGGCTTGCCGCCCCCGTCCGTGCTGCGCCGGTTGTTCCCGGCGGGCTGGCCGCGCGCGCGCCGATCGAGTCCGATGCGCGTCTGCGTGTAGAAGATCGGCCCGGACGATGTCAGCTTGATGGCCACGGCGATCACCGCCATCACCGGCGCCGCCACCACGAGGCCCAGCATTGCAACGATCACATTGAGGGCACGGCACAGCGCGTCGTGAAACGCCGGCTGCGTCGCGAGGGAGATGTCGCGCGCACGGCGCGCGAGGGCGGGGCTCGGAGAAAGGCGAACGCTCGTCATGCCCGCGCACGGCTTGCAGACGCCATGCCTTCAGCGCGGGCGCGGCAGGTCCGCTCAAATCAACAGGTTAGCGTCGCGGCGATTTCGTTTGTCGCACGCGGGTGACAGCAGTTTTGTGGGAGACTTGTTACGTGGGCGGCCTGCTACAACGTCGCCCGACTCATTCCTCTTCGGGCGACGTCAGCAGTTTGCGATGCAGGCCGTGTCGCTCCATCAGACGATAGAGCGTCGTGCGATCGACCGCGGCGGCGCGCGCGGCGCGGGACATGTTGCCACCCGCCCGACTCACGAGCTTGGTCAGATAGCGGAGCTCAAACTCCGCGATGAGACGGTCGCGCGCGGCGTAGTACGGCTCTTCGGTCGACACGTCCCGGGGCGTCCACCCCGGCCCTTCGGCGGTGAGCTGCTCGCCCAGCGACGGAATGTCCTCGGGGCGGATCTCGGCGCCGGGCTCGAGCAGGACAACCATGTGCTCGATGACGTTCTGCAGCTCGCGCACGTTGCCCTTCCAGGGCCGCGCCCGGAGTGCGCGCACGGTGGCGTCGGTGACCTTGGGCAACGGCTCGCCGGTGTCGCGATGGCGCGTCCAGTAATGGGAGAGGAAGTGCTCGGCGAGCAGCCGGATGTCCGTCGGGCGCTCCCGCAGCGGCGGCACGTGAATCGGCACCACGCGCAGCCGGTAATACAGATCTTCGCGCAGTACGCCCGCCGCGACCGCCTCTTCGGGGTTGCGGTTGGTGCTGGCGATGAAGCGGACATTGACCACCGCGTCCGTGGACTCACTGCCCACGCGCCGCACCACGCCGTCCTGAATGACGCGGAGGAGCTTCGCCTGAATCGGCTTGGACATCTCGACCAGCTCGTCCAGCAACAGCGTCCCGCCGTTGGCGGCTTCGAGCAAGCCCGGCTTGTCGCGCACGGCGCCGGTGAACGCGCCTTTGCAGTGTCCGAACATTTCCGACTCGAGCAGGGGCTCGGGGAGCGCCGCGCAATTCACCGCGACCAGCGGCCGGCTGCTGCGCCGGCTGTGGTGATGGATGAACTGCGCGATCAGCTCTTTTCCTGAGCCGCTTTCGCCCGTGATGAAGGCCGACGCATTGGTCGCGGCGACTCGGCGGGCGAGCTCGATCGTCTGACGGAACGAGGGCGCCGCGCCCAGCACCGTGATCAAATCGCTGTTGCCATGCTCCCGCGCGAATTGCGCCTGCATGGCGGACGATTCGCGGGCGACGATCACCGAGTGGGCCGCGCGGCCCAGCAGGATCTGGAGATGGGTGCCCGAGAACGGCTTCGGCAGGTAATCCCACGCGCCCGCGCGCAGCGCCTCGAGGCTGGAATCGAGGCTTGGGTTCCCGGTGATCATGATGACGATCGTGTCGTCGTGCGCATCGAGGCACAGCTGCAGGAGCCGCATCCCCGAGATCTCGGGCAGGTAGAGATCGAACAGCGCGATGTCGAACTTCTGCCGTCTCAGCGCGTCGCGTGCCTCCTCGCCGCGCGTGCAGACGGTGACCTGATAGCCCTCGTGCCGCAGCACGCTTGCACAGCTCTCCCGCAGCGTACGATCGTCATCGACGATCAGCACACTGATGCCAGCCTTCAGCTCGGGCGTGAGCTGTGCCAGTCCGATGACATCTCGTGCGGGGCGGCGTGTCGAGCCGCGCCCGTTGGATATGGGTGACGCCATTTTCTCCCGTGCCCTGCGTTGGGGCCGGGGCACCTCTGAGGCACGGATCGAGCCGGGTCGGGGGGGCAATGAGTGGCGCAACAAGCCATGGTTTTACATGGATTTGGCCGCGTTGTCAAGTTCGCTGTCGCACGCATGTGACAGGTTTGTGTCCGTTAGCCAGTCGCTTGTGGTCGCCGTACTACACTCTCGCGCTAGTGCGATGACGCGCGGTGAGATGCGGGGTGCACTCCCCAGCCTTGTGTGCGGTATCACCCTTGCGGTAGGGAAGCGTGATGACCGATCTCCCCAGCGCCCCGCGCAGTCAGTTACCGGCCCGTCCGGCCCTCTCGTCCATCGATCTTGCCGCCGATTCGGGCGGCGCGCCCGATTGGCGCCGCCACGGGACCGCCGTATGGCGGCACCGGTGGTGGATCCTGGGGCTCACGGTGCTCGGCACGATCGGCGGCGTCGGCGCCTCGCGCGTGCTCCCGCCCCGCTACCTCGTGCAGGCGACGATCTGGATTCAGTCGAGTGAGGCGCGCGGCACGCCCGATCGGGGGCCGATCGGGGCGAATCAGCTGCTGGCGCCGACCGCGTGGGGCGACCTGCTCAAGTCCTACGTCGTGCTCGACGCGGTCGCGCGCGAGCGTCGCCTGTACCTCCAGGCGCGCCCACGGGACCTGCCCGCGCTTGCCGGCTTTGCCGTCGCCGATCAATTCACGCCCGGGCGCTACCACCTGACCATAGACCACGACGGCCAGACGTTCCATCTGCAGCGCGAGGACGGAACCGAGCTCGAACAGGGTGCCGTCGGCAGTCCGGTGGGACGAACGCTCGGGTTCATCTGGACGCCGACCACGGCGGTCCTGACGCCCGGGCGCGAGGTCCGGTTCGTCGTGAGTCCGCTGCGGGACGCCGCCAAGAAGTTGGCCGATAATCTGAACGTGACGCTCGACCTGAGCGGCAACTTTCTGCGCGTAGCGCTCACCAGTCCGAACGGTACGGATGCGGCTGCGACCGTCAACGCCGTGGCAGACCGCTACGTCGCCGTCGCCACCGACCTGAAACGCGTCAAGGTGACCGAACTGTCACGGCTGCTGAACGAACAGCTGCAGGCGGCGGAGGCCAACCTCCACAAGGCCGAACGGGCCCTCGAGGATTTCCGGGTACGCACGATTATGCTGCCCGCCGAGCCGGTCGCCGGGAGCGCGGCCCGGACGTCACCGGTGAGCGAGTTCTTGACTCGCCGAGTTCAGGAAGACCAGCTGCGGCGCGATCAGGACGCGCTCGCGCAGGTGCTTGCCCAAGGGCCGGATTCCCTGGGCTTCTCCGAGCGCCTCGCCGCCATTGGCGCCGTGCAGGGGTCGGCGGATCTGACCAGGGCTCTGACCGAGCTCACCACGAAACGGGCGGAACGCCGAGCGCTGTTATACCGCTACACCGACGACCATCCTGCCGTGCAGCGTGTGACGACCGACCTCGAGCAGCTGGAGCACCAGACCATCCCCGGCTTGATCCGGGGCCTCGTGGCCGAGCTCGCGACGCAGCGGCGCGCGCTCGCGTCGCAGCTCGAGACCGGAGGGCGCGAGCTGCAGGGAATTCCGCAGCGGGCGATCGAGGACGCGCGGCTCCGTCGCGACGTCAGCATCGCGGAGAACCTGTTTACCAGCGTGCAACAGCGGTACAGCGAGGCGCGGCTCGCGGAAGCGAGCAGTATCGCCGACGTGCGTGTGCTCGACGCCGCGGTCGCGCCGGAGACGCCCGTCAAGAACACGGCGGCGCGGCTGTTGATCCTGGGGCTGTTCGCGGGATTGGGGCTCGGTGTGGTGGGCGCGGTGGTGGTCGATCGGTTCGATCCGCGGGTCCGGTATCCGGCGCAAGTGACGACCGACATGGGACTACGGATTCTCGGCGCGTTGCCACACGTGAAGAAGCGCGCCGGCGCATCAGATGATGAAAGCGGCCCGCTGGTGATCGAGACGATGCGGGGCGTGCGGCTCAGTCTGATCCATGCGTACGGGACCGCGGGTCCGCTCGTGGTGACGATCACGAGCCCGGCACCCGGCGACGGCAAATCCTTCGTGTCCGCGAACCTCGCGCTCGCGTGCGCGCAGGCGGGCCAGCGCACCCTGCTGATCGACGGCGATACTCGCCGCGGCGCGTTGCACCGGGTCCTCGGCGGCGTGCGCCGGCCGGGGTTGACGGACTTCCTCGCCGGCAACGTGTCGTTCGAAGCCCTCATCCAGACGCCGAATTTCGGATCGCTGCAGTTCATCGGCGCCGGCAGCCGGATCCGCGAGTCCCCCGAGCTATTGGGGTCGCCGCGCATGGTGGAGCTGCTCGTGCGGCTCCGCGCGATGTATCCGGTAATCATCGTGGACAGCCCGCCGCTGGGCGCGGGCGTCGATCCCTACACACTCGGGACGATGACGGGGGCGATGATGCTGGTCCTCCGCACCGGGGCGACCAACCTCGATCTCGCGCGCACCAAAGTGGCGATGCTCGAGAATCTGCCGATCCGCGTGCTGGGCGCCGTGTTGAACGACGTGCGGCTTGGACAGATGTACGGCGAGTATTACGGTTATATGGCCGGATACGGGACGACGACTGAAGACGGGGGAACGAGGATCGCGCGGCGGCGCCTGCAGGGCGCGCTGTAAGCCGTCGCCGTCGGCTCAGCCGGCGCTGCCGCCATCCTCCTCGTAGCCCTGCAGCCAGCCTTCCGGCGAATCAGACCGCGCGCGGTAGAGCGCCGCGGTCGCCCGCAGCATCAGCTCCTCCGGATCGATCGAGGCGGTGTGGAAGTCGGGCACGCCGTCGAAACCTGCGCGTACACGGAAAGGCATCGGGGTGGGGATCGGCGCTCCCACCGTCGCCGGCTCTGCCAGGATCGCGGCGGCGAGGCGTTGCGCCAGACACCGTGCCTGGGCGGCATCCGTATCGACGGCCACCACCGCAAAGGCGTTCTCGCCGACTCGGCCGATCGCGTCGGATTGTCGCGCGGTCGACCGCAGCGCCGCCGCGATGCGACGCATCAGCGCCAGCGGTGGCGTCCCCGACTCCGTATCGGCTGCCAGCAGGACGCAGCTCAATGCCGAATGGGACCGGGCCGCGTGCGCCGCCAGCTCTTCGGCGCGGCGTTTCAGACCGCGGGCGTTGTAGATCCCGGTGCTCTCGTCCACGAGGCCGGTCGCGCGTGCCTGGTCGGTTTCGAGCTTCGCCGGCACGTACACACCCAGCATCGCGGCGAGCTCTTCGGCGTCGAGCGGATCGCCGACACAGGCCCACGCGCCGGCGCGCAATGCCGCAAGCCGGTCGCGGCGCGTGGGCGCGTGCGACAGCACCAGAAACACGGGTGTGCTGGGAGCGATCAAGTCCTCGTCGTAGAGCTCGCGGCACAACGTGTGACCATCTCCATCGGGGAGCTCCTCGTCGATGATGATCGCGTCGGGCGGGGCGCGGCGGATGTGCGCGAGTGTCTGGGCGCACGTGTAGGTTCTGAGGACCTGGTAACCCTGCGGCCCGAGAATGCTCGCGAGCGATCGACTGGTCCACTCCTGTTGGCTGGCAAAGAGGACACCGACGGGGCGAGCCGACGGCGTTTTCCTATGCATGACTGTCCTTTGGGGGGCATAGCCTTCGGGTATAGTGCGGCCACTCCGCTTGGGTCGTGCGAATTGGCTGCAGGAGTCGTGCGCGGTGCCCCAACAGGCAATCTAACGATGTGCGACGGAGTTAGGGTGGTGACCCGAGCCTCGGGTCAGGCGGAACTGATGCACCCCAACCACAGCCGAGCGGCGTGGCCGATGCGGCGCGTCACGATGCCCCAGGGCCGGTCGCCGGCGCGGGGTGTAAGTCCGGCGCCGCCCGCGATTTGGCGATCTGCGAGGGGGGCGACGGGCAACGGTCCGGAATTTGAGAAGGCCAGCCGCGGTGAAGACGCTGCTCATCTGCCAACACGACGAACCGCTCAACCGCATCGGCGCGGCGCGCTGGCTGGCGTCGTTCTCGGAGCTGGTCGGGGTCGTCGAGATTCACGAGCCCGCGGAGCGACAGTGGCGACGCGTGCGTCGCGAGCTGCGCCGCGTGGGTCCGCTGCGCTTTTTGGACGTGCTGGCGTATCGGGTGTTCCAGCGGCTGATGCTCGGGGCCGAGGAGCGTGCGTGGGAGGCTCGCGAGCTCGCGCGCCTATGTGCCGCGTATCCGGCGCTGTCCCCGGACGTTCCGGTGCTCGAGACCTCGAGCGCCAACTCCGTCGAAGTCGCCGACCTCATCAGACAGCGCGCGCCCGACGTCGTCCTGGCCCGTTGCAAGAGTCTGCTGCGCAAGGAGCTGTTCGAGCTGCCGGCACGAGGGACGTTCGTGCTGCACCCCGGGATCTGCCCGGAGTACCGCAATGCCCACGGCTGCTTTTGGGCACTTGCCGCCGACGATCTCACCAAGGTCGGGGCCACGTTGCTCCAGGTGGACTCAGGCGTCGATACCGGTCCCGTTTACGGATACTTCGGCTACGCGTACGACGAAGTCGCAGAGTCGCCCTTCGTCATCCAGAGCCGAGTCGTGTTCGAGAATCTGGACGCCATCGCGCAGAGTCTTCTCGCCGTGGCCGAAGGCCGGGCCGCCCGATTCGACACGTCATCTCGTCCGTCGGGCACGTGGGGCCAGCCGTGGTTGACGGCGTACCTGCGCTGGAAGCACCGCGCGCGGAGGCGGCGACGTGAGAGCGCTATCGCTGCTGTACCATGATGTAGTCGAGCCTGGCGACTGGGACGCCAGCGGTTTTCCGGGCTCCGCCGCCGCTACCTACAAACTCGAGCGCCGCGCGTTCGAGCGGCATCTGGCGGCCGTGTCCGCGGCTGCCGGGCGACGGGGGACGGTGCAACAGCTGGCGGCCGCTCCTCCTCCAGGTCCGCCGCTCGTTTTCTTGACGTTCGACGACGGAGGCGCCAGCGCGTACGGCTGCATCGCCGATCTCCTCGAAGGTGCCGGCTGGCGGGGGCACTTCTTCATCACGACCGATTACCTGGACGCGCCAGGGTTCGTCACCCGACGGCAGGTGCGCGATCTGGCAGCGCGGGGGCACGTGATCGGCTCGCATTCGTGCTCGCATCCGTCCCGCATGTCGCGGTGCCGCCCGGAGCATCTGCGCGAGGAGTGGACGCGCAGCACGAGCGTCCTGGCGGACCTGCTCGGTGAGCCGGTGCGGGTTGGCTCGGTGCCGAACGGCGCGTTCTCGCGACGTGTGGCCGTCACCGCCGCCGCCGCTGGGATCAGGCGGCTGTTCACGTCGGAGCCGACGATGCGCTGCGACACCGTCGATGGCTGCGTCGTCATCGGGCGCTTTCTGCTGCGAAGTAACACGCCGGCCGAGGTCGCCGCCGCTCTGGCGTCCGGCAAGCTCGGCGTGCGGCTGCGCCAACTGTGGTTCTGGAATCTCAAAAAAGTGGCGAAGGCCGTTGCCGGGGACGCGTATCTCGCGCTGCGCCGGACGGTCTACGACTGATGCAGCCCAACCACAGCCGAGCGGCCCGGCCGATGCGGCGAGTCACGATGCGCGAGGGCTCGGTCGCCGGCGCGGGACGTAAGTGCGGCGCCGTCCGCGATTTGGCGTTCCGCGCGGGGCGTGGCCGGCAACGGCCCGGAATTTGAGAAGGCCAGCGGCATGGACTGTCGTAGCTGTGAAACGCGCTCGGGAGACGGCGAGCCACGGCGCGCCCCCGCGCATCCCGTGCCGCTTGCTGACGCCTCCCACCGATCCGGAATCGTCGACCACCCCGCCGCGCGCGCTGCGCGTCGTGCGACAGGAGAAGAGCTGATATGTGCGGGATCATCGGCTACACGGGCAGTGGCGCGCGCAGCGTCGCGCCGATTCTCGTGCGCGGGCTCGGCCGCCTCGAGTATCGCGGGTACGACTCCGCCGGCATCGCGGTCCAGACCGAGGACCGCATCGACACGCGCAAGCTCGCGGGTCGTGTGCCGGATCTCCAGGCGCTGATCGCGCGCCAGCCCGCGCCCGGCTTTTGCGGCATCGCGCACACGCGCTGGGCCACGCACGGACCGCCGACGACACGTAACGCGCACCCGCACGCGGACTGTGGCGAGCGCCTCGCCCTCGTGCACAACGGCATCATCGAGAACGCCGATGCGCTGCGCGCCGCACTCGAACGGGCCGGCCACACGTTCAGGACCGAGACGGACACGGAGACGCTCGCCCACCTGATCGAGGACGCGCCGGGCGACACGCTCGAGGCGCGCGTGATCACGGCGCTCGAGGACGTGGTCGGCACGTACGGCCTGGCGGTCATCTCCGCCGACGATCCCCAGAAGATCGTCGTGGCGCGGCAGGGATCGCCCGTGCTGCTGGGCATCGGCGACGGCGAATATTTCGTCGCCTCCGACGCCGCCGCGATCCTCGAGTACACGCGGTCCATCGTGCACCTCGACGATGGCGACATCGCCGTGCTCACGCCGGGCGGCTATCACGTGATCGATCGCGAATCGCACGTGCTGCTGCGCGAGGTGAACGACGTGACGTGGGATCTCGAGGCGATCGAGCTGAACGGTTACGCGCATTTCATGCAGAAGGAGATCAGCGAGCAGCCCGAGACCGTGCGGGCCACGCTGCGCGGCCGCCTCGTGTTCGACGAGGGTGTGGCGCGGCTCAACGGGCTCAACCTGACCCCCGCGGACTGCGCCGCCATCCGCCACATCACGATCGTCGCGTGCGGAACGTCGTGGCATTCCGGGCTCGTGGGCCGGCACATCCTCGAGAGCCTGACCCAGATTCCGGTGACCGTCGAGTACGCGTCCGAGTACCGCTACCGGCGGCCGATTCCGCTGCCCGGTACGCTCACGATCGCGATCTCGCAGTCGGGAGAGACCGCGGACACGCTCGAGGCGATGCGGGCGGCCCGCGCCCTCGGGTCGCGCGTCATCGGATTGGTCAACGTCGTGGGCAGCACGATCGCGCGGGAGTGCGACGGCGGGATCTACCTGCATGCCGGTCCTGAGATCGGCGTTGCGTCCACGAAGGCATTCACCTCGCAGATCGTGGCGCTGGCGCTGTTAGGCGTGTACCTCGGCCGCGAGCGCGGGCTGTCCCTGGAGCAGCGGCAGGATATCGTCTGCGGGCTGGCGCAGCTGCCGGCACTCGTCGCGCGGGCGCTGGCCCTCGAGCCCGAAATCAAGCTGCTGGCGCAGGAGTTTGCCGAGGTGCGCAACGCGCTGTACCTCGGGCGCGGCGTGAACTTCCCGGTCGCGCTGGAAGGCGCCCTCAAGCTGAAAGAGATCAGCTACATCCATGCCGAGGGGTACCCGGCCGCCGAGATGAAGCATGGACCCATCGCGCTCATCGACGACGAGATGCCCGTCGTGTTCGTCGCCCCGCACGACGAGGTGTACCCGAAAGTCGTCTCCAACATGCAGGAAGTGAAAGCCCGGGGCGGCCGCATCGTGGCCATCACGACGGAGGGCAACGGCGACCTGGGCACGCTGGTGCGCCACCAGCTGCGCGTTCCTCAGACTGTCCCGCTCCTGTCTCCCATCATTACGGTTATTCCGCTGCAACTCCTGGCCTACCATATTGCAGTACTGCGCGGCTGCGACGTCGATCGCCCCCGCAACCTGGCCAAGAGCGTAACAGTGGAATAGACGATGGCCCTACTCTCAGTCTATTGTCTCTCGATCTCCCTGCTCGCCGTGCAGCAGCAAGCCGGCTCCGCGCTCGCGACGCGCGAGCAGCTGCAGGCCGACCTCGCTCGGCTCGAACAGTCGCGCGACGCTGCCCGGGAGGCCGGCCTCGTTCGGCTCCGACTCGAGAACGGCGACTTTCAATCCGGCGACCGCTTACTGCTCCACGTCGAGAACGAGCCGCTGCTGTCGGATACGTTCACGGTCGGTCCGACGCGGGAACTGCAGCTGCCGCAGATTGGCGTCGTCTCGCTGGGCGGACTGCTGCGCTCCGAGCTGCAACGGCGCCTGGAAACGACACTCGGGCGCTACCTGCGCAATCCGGTCGTGACGGTGCGGACGCTCGTCACGGTCCTCGTCGAGGGAGAAGTCGCGCGACCCGGATTCTACGCACTCGCGCCGGAGCAACCGGTCAGTGACGCGATCACGGCGGCGGGAGGATTAACCCAACGGGCGAAGGCGACCGCCATTCGAGTCGAGCGCGATAAGACCACGATCTGGAGTGGCGCGCAGATCCAGCAAGCGCTCGGGCATGCGTATTCGATCGATCGCTTGAACCTGCGGGCCGCGGACCGGATCGTCGTGCCGGGGCGCGGCGATGCCGAGCGCACGTTCCGGATTCTCGCGGTCCTCGTCTCGATTCCCGTCGCCGCATTCACGATTACTCGGATCGCCCACTGAGCAGTACTAGCAAAAACTAGGGTTTCCCCCAGTCCCAGGGCCCGGGGATCGATTTTGTGCGGTCACGACTGGGTTTTATCGATGCTAGCGCGCAACCCCGCGCCATGTGATATTAGGCCTAGCCCTAGTCCTCAAAGCGCGGATGCCCGCTCACCAAGTCATGCCTGTAGGTGTTTCCTCTCTCCTAGTGACGCGCTTCGAGCGCGGCGCTCGTGTTGGAACTTGGACGCCAATTCTCGAGGCCGCCGCTGATCGCGTCATAGCGCGCTACAAGCAGGATGTGGTAGGCCCGCCACACGTGTCCGCGATTGTCGCGCTTTTGATCGCGCTCGCGACCCGAATCCTGGAGACGCAGATCACACCCGAGCCGGTGGTCGATTCGCGCCTCCGGTCCGACCTCGGACGCGAGCTGCTGGACGAGCTGCGCGCGGAGATTGTGCGCGGCTGGCACGACGGCGGCGCACCGGACAGCGAGTTCCCGCCGTTGATGCGCGCCATCGAGGAAATGCGCACTGCGATCCGCCAGCCCGTCGAGCAATCGTTTGCCACGCACCTGCGTGGCGCGGATGGGATGGAGCTGCTGCGGAGCGTCGCGCACGATCTGCGTTCGCCGATGACGTCGATTCTGTTTCTTGCCGAGGCGCTGCAACGCGGCCAGAGCGGCGCAGTGAACGACGTGCAGCGGCGCCAGCTGGGATTGATCTACACGGCGGCGCTGGGACTGAATTCGGTCGCGAGCGACATCATCGACGTGAGCCGCAGCGATGATTTCGTGGAGCCCGCGCCCGTCCCGTTCTCGGTGACGGCCGCACTCGAGGCGGTGCAGGACATCGTGCGACCGATGGCGGAAGAGAAGCAGCTGGCGCTCCGCCTCCAGCCGCCCGCCATGGATCAGCGGCTCGGTCACCCCGTCGCGTTGAGTCGCGCGCTGCTCAACCTCACCACGAATGCGCTGAAGTTCACGGATCGGGGCCACGTCGAGGTCGTGGCGCTGGATCAGGACACGCATCACATCGAGTTCAGCGTGCGCGATACGGGGCGGGGCATCGACCCCGCGATCGTGTCGACGCTGTTCGATCCGATGCGGAAAGTGAACGGTCGGGCGGGACGCTTGTTCTCGCAGACGGGATTGGGATTGACGATTTGCCGCAAGCTGGTCGAAGCGATGGGCTCGGAGCTGCGCGTCGAGACCCGCCTCGGCTGGGGCACGCGCTTCTGGTTCGTGCTCGAGCTGCCGCCGTGCCCGCCACGGCGCAGCACCCCCGTCCCCGCACCAACCAAGCGTCACGCAAAGCCTTCGTAGTCGGGTGTTGTTGCGGAAGTCCCTCCCAGGCGGAAGTATTAAGGATGCCTCTCCGACTCGTACTCGCCGACGATCATCTTGTACTGCGCCAAGCCCTCCGGGCCCTGCTCGAGCGCCGCGGGCTTGAGGTCGTCGCCGACGAGCCGGACGGCCAGGCTGCGGTAGCCGCCGTACAGCGGCTGGCACCTGACGTTGCAATTCTGGACGTCGCCATGCCCGTCCTCAATGGCGTCGATGCCGCCCGCGAAATCCAGCGCATCGCTCCAGACTGCACCGTGATCCTGTTGTCCGGCGTCGATGACGCGCGATTCGTGCGCGAAGCCCTGAAGGCCGGCGTGCGGGGTTTCGTGCAGAAAAGCCAGGGCGCCGACGACCTGGTTCACGCGATCGAAGAAGTGCGTGACGGGCGGCTGTACGTCAGCCCCGGCGCCTCGCAGGCGATCGTCGACGTGTGCGCGACAACGGAGAAAGAGGAAGGGTCGCACCTCACCCCGCGCGAGCGGCAGGTGCTCCAACTCGTCGGCGAAGGCAAATCGACGAAACAGATTGCAGAGGTCCTGCACATCAGCGTCAAGACGGCGGAGTTTCATCGCGGCCGCCTCATGAAGAAGCTCAACGTGCACGACACCGCCAATCTGGTACGCTACGCCATTCGCGAGGGGTGGATCACGCCGTGAGTAACCCGGCTGAAACTCGGCTGCCCCCTCCGGGTAATAAGCCCGTGCCTCCACAGCTGGTTACGCCGATGCCCGCTCCTCCCCTACCGCTGAACTCCGATCCACCGCATCCGTTTGGCACGGATGCGCGCTGCGTTCCCTGCAAAGTCTTCAAGAACGCGATCCGCGCCGTCCTGTCGCGCTGGGGCAAGCGACCGCGCTCGACCGGCCAGGATGAAGTGCACGAGCTGCTCGGCCTGGTCGCGACCGCCACTCACCAGGCGTGGTTCTCCACGTCGTCCGACATTCCAGTCCGGCAACAAGTCGATCCGCGGATCCACTCCACGCTGGGCCGCCGCCTGCTCGAGCTGCTGCGCAGCGCAGTGGTAGAGGGCTGGCGCGAACTCGGCGTGCCCGACGCGGAGCTTCTGGCGCTGATCGTCGCGATGGAGCGCGTGCGCGTCACGATTGAGCCGAACTGGGCGCAGACGTTCGCCCAGCAGCTGTCGGGGCGCGACGGGCTGGCGCTGCTCATGGACGTCGCCCACGATCTCCGCTCGCCGCTGACGTCGATCCTCGTCCTCGCCGAGACGCTGCAGGGCGGGCAAAGCGGGGCCGTCAACGACGTGCAGCGGCGCCAGCTCGGCCTGATCTACATCGCCGCGCTCCGGCTCTCGACGGTCGCGAGCGACATCATCGAGTTCACGCAGGGCGGTGATCAGTTGGTGGAGCAGGAGCCGTCGGCATTCTCCGTGACGGCGATGCTCGAATCGGTACGCGATATCGTGCGGCCGATCGCCGAAGAAAAGCATCTCACCGTCCGCCTGCTCGCGCCGACGCACGACCAGCGCATGGGCTACCCGGTGGCGTTGAGCCGAGTCCTCCTGAATCTCACGACGAATGCGCTGAAGTTTACGGATAAGGGCTACGTCGAAATCGTGGCGCAGGAGATCGGCGGCGAAGGGTCGAATCGCATCGAATTCGCGGTGCGCGACTCGGGCCGCGGCATCCCGTCCGAGAAGATCACCACGCTGTTCCAACCGTTGCGCAAGGAGTCGGGCCGGCGCGGCCAGCTCTTCTCACAGGCGGGACTCGGCCTCACGATTTGCCGCAAGTTGACGACGGCGATGAAGTCGGAGCTGAAGGTCGAGTCGCGGACAGACTGGGGAACGCGGTTCTACTTCGAGCTGGACCTGCCCGCCGTCGCCGCCCGGCGTTCAGACCCGCGTGTCGCGCGGCGCGCGGGCGGCACGCATCCCGTGCGCAACAGCGGCACCCACGCCCGACGCAATAGCGGCGCCCAACCGACCAACCGCACCAGCGGCGCCCAATCGACCGACCGTACCAGCGGACCACACAACCGCACTAGCGGACCGCAGCCGCCCACGCCCTAGTCCAGCGCGTGGCGGGCGCGATCCAGTAATTCCGTTGGGGAGGTTGGTGGAGGTTCGTGGAGGTTGGGGGAGGAGGACCGAGCTCCCGACGGGCGCTTGGTCGTCGCAGGCGATGCGCTGATGCCCGCGCGCAACTTCACGGCGGCAGCGCGCGACACTGCGTCGGTCATGCGCTGGACCAATCCCTCCGCACCGGTCTCATCGGTCGCGGGCGCGAACACGGCAAACTCGGCAGGACCGGTGCGGCCCACGGCATCGGAGATGCGGCCCGCTCGCCGGAACGCCTGCGCCAGACGGTCGGCCGCTCCGGCGCTCAGGGTGCCATCGTCGGGTTGAAACACGACGCAGGCGAGCGGGAGACCCTGCCGCGCGGTGAACGCCGCGATTTCCTCCGAGCGCCGGTTCAACCCCGCATCGTTGTAAAGCCCACTCGCGCGATCCACCAGCCCCTCGGCGCCGAGGCGATCGACCTCGAGCTTCCCCTGGACATAGACGCCGAGGCGCAGGATCAGCTCTTCCATGTCGAGCGGGTCGCCGCGCAACTCCCACGCGCCGGCACGCAACGCCTCGAGCTGCTGCGCGCGCAACGCCGGGCCGGCGGTCATCAGAATGATCGGGGTCGCGTGGGAAACGGCGGTGTCGGCGCGGAGCGCGCGGCAGAGCGCCATATTGTCGCCCGCGCGCTGGTCGAGGCCCAGGTCGAGCAGGATGCCGTCGGGCATGTGACGCCGGGCCAGCTCGACCACCTGCTGCCGCTTGGCCGTGGTCATGACCCGATACCCGCTCTGCGTCAGCACGCTCTCGAGCGATTCGGTCAACCACTTGTCAGCGTTGGCCAGCAGGACTAGCGGCTCGGTCGCCATTGGTGCGTTATGTTAGCGGTTATGGGTAAACAAGCTAGAAGCATCGTCGCACTTGGTGTGCTGGTGAGCGTCGCGAGTTGCGCGACGCTGCGAAACGCGCTCGCCTTCGAGGAGCCGCAAATCCAGCTCCAGGAAATTAATGTCACCGGCATGGGCTTAAGTGGCGGCACGCTCGACCTCGTGTTCGATGTGTACAACCCGAATCAGTATCGGTTGCGTAGCACACGGCTCGAAGTCGGTTTGGAGCTGGCACGCACGGATTTCGGGGAAGCCCTTATAGACAAACCCTTGGATTTATCCCCGCAAAACCATAGCCGCGTGGTCATGCCCGTGCGTTTTACGTGGGCGGGGGTGGGCGCGGCGGCCCGCTCATTGCTGCAGTCGCAAGAATTGCCCTATCAGATTACCGGGGCTGTGATACTGGATACACCCATTGGGGAGCGTAGGGTACAGTTGCAAAATGCCGGCAAGGTGCCGCTGAGGAAACTCATTCCGTGATAATGATCAATGATCACTGATCAATGATCAATCATCATTGATCATTCGATCCGGAGGACCGCATCCGCAAGCTAATTGACATAAAGTCGCCAATTGAACGCGCCTACCTTGTTGGAGCGCCCCGGAAAGGGTCGGACGACGCGGTGCATGTCGACGAG
>QHUF01000136.1 GCA_003221075.1 Gemmatimonadota bacterium | reverse complement strand
AGATCGACCGCAGCCGCGAGGAGCGATCGTTCGGACTGGGTCACGGCGGCGGCCCGTCGGCATTCGAGCGGTTCCTGCGTTGGATCAGTGGTGTCGGTCTCGGCATCGGCGTGTTTGCGCTGGCTGGTTACGCCGCCTCGGACCCGCCGAATATTCCGCTGGCGATCACATTGATGTGGTCCATGACGGCGGGAGTGGCATCCGGGATCGGCGCCCTGGTGATGTTGCAGCGCCGGCGCGACGTCGACGCTGAATTCTGGGGGCGTTTGTGGACCGGCCGCGTCGGTCGTTGGCTGTTTGGCGTCGCACGCATGTTCACCGGAACGAAGGCGCTGCCCGCCTCGCTCACCCATCGTCCCACGGAGCTCGCGCTGGGCATGGCGGCCGAGCAGCTCTACGAAACGCTGCCGAAAGAGACGCGCCGGCAGCTGCGCGATCTACCGGATGTTGTCCATCGCCTGGAGCAGGACGCGCAACGCATGCGCGCCCGGCTCGAGGAGCTGCAGGAAGCGTTGTCTGATGTCGGTCACCACGGCAATCCGGATCCAGCGATTGCGGCGCGGCACGACCGCATCGTTGCCGATCTCAGCGCCGAGCGCGACCTGGTGCAGCAGCGGCTCAAGGACGCCGTCGCGGCGCTCGAGACGATCCGGCTGAATCTGCTGCGGCTACATGCGGGCACGGGGAGCGTGCGGAGTCTGACGACCGACCTGGGTCTGGCGCGCGAACTGGCGCGTGACATCGACGCGCACGTGGACGGGCTGCGCGAGGTGGAAGATGCGCTCTAGTCGCGAACGCGCTGCAACCGCTCGACCGCCTGCTGCAGCATCTCCTCCGTCTTACAAAACGCAAACCGCACGTACTTTCGACCCAGCTCCGGGCGCGAGTAGAAGCTCGAGCCGGGCACCGGCGCGATGCCGTGCTCGGCGGTCAGCCACTTGGCGAACTCGTCGTCCGGCAGTTCAGAGATGTCTGAGAAATCCGCCATCACGTAATAGGCACCTTCTGGCACCCGACACCTGAAACCTGCCTTTAGGAGCCCGGCGCACAGGATGTCGCGACGCCGGCCGTAATCGCGGGCCAGTCCCTGGTAGTAATCGTCGCCCAGCGTTTCGAGCGCGACCGCGACGGCCTCCTGGAGCGGGGCGGGTGCGCCCACCGTGAGAAAGTCGTGGACCTTGCGGATCGCGTCGGTCACGTCGGGCGGTGCCACGATCGTGCCGATGCGCCAGCCGGTGATGCTGAACGTCTTGGACGCACCACTGATCGTGATCGTGCGATCGGCCATACCCGGGAGCGTCGCGATCGGGATGTGCTCGCCCTCGTAATAGATGTGCTCGTAGATCTCGTCGGTGACCGCAAAGGCGTCGTGGCGCTGGCACAGCTCGGCGATGGCCGATAACTCGGTGCGGGACAGGACGCGGCCGGTCGGATTGTTGGGCGTGCAGACGATGATGGCCCGCGTCTTTGCGCTGAAGGCTTTGGCGAGGCGGTCCAGATCGATTGGCCCCTCGGCCGGCATCGGGACGAAGACCGGCTTCGCGTCGCACAGGATCGCGTCCGGCCCGTAGTTCTCGTAGAAGGGCTCGAACACGACGACTTCGTCGCCTGGGTTCACGATCCCAAGTAGCGATGCCGCCATTGCTTCAGTCGCTCCGCAGGTCACTGTGACCTGCGTCATTGGATCTACGGCCAGGTGATACCAATCTTGGTACTTCGCGGCCAACGCGTTCCGGAGGCGGGCAGCACCCCAGGTGATGGCGTACTGGTTGACGTCATCGCGGATCGCGCGGGCCGCGGCGTCTTTTAGGACGTCGGGGCAGGGGAAGTTCGGGAAGCCTTGGGCCAGGTTTATGGCCCCGTGCTCATTTGCGAGCCGGGTCATCCCACGAATCACCGATTCCGTAAACCCGTGTGTGCGGCGTGCTGTGCGCATAAGCGCCAAAGATACCGTCTTGACCGGCAGTTCGGACGGAGGCTA
>QHUF01000137.1 GCA_003221075.1 Gemmatimonadota bacterium | reverse complement strand
CGGAACGCCGCTTGCTCCCCCGAGTCCTCCGCCGGCATCGCGGGCTCGTCCAGGCCCCGATGCGGCAGCCGCCCCGCCGCGTGCTGCGCCGAGTGGGAAGCGCGACACGTCAGACGTCGAGAGCGGGACGGAGGACATCCCGGACATCGTTCGCGAGTCGACCGCGCAAAGCTCCGGATTCTCCCCGGCAGCCGCGGCCACACGTTCGACGGCCGATTTGATCGGACAGTTGAAGGACAAACCCGACGGGCCACATGTGGGAGACGTGCTTGCGGTGCTGGGCCGGCAGCTCGAGGCGGCGATGAAGACCAAGCGCACCACGCAGGTGCTCACGATTGTCGCGGGGATCGTGCGGGCGGAGCAGCAGGTGAGCGACGCAAGCCGGCGACGGCAGTACTCAATCGCGCTGAAGCGTATGTACAGCAAGGCGTTGCTCGAGACGATCGCCGAGGTAGCCGATCATCCGGCGGATCGGGAGGACGCGCTGCTGGTGTTGCGCCGGGCAGGGGAGGACGGCGTCGAAGTGCTCTTGGATCTCCTCGTCGCGGCCCCGACCATCGAGGAGCGACGCGGCATCTTCGTGGCGCTGACGGGGATGAAGGAGGGGACGGACCAGCTGGTGCACATGCTGGGACACCATCAGTGGTTCGTCGTGCGTAACGTCGCCGAGCTCGCGGGCGAGCTTGGCCTGGAGGAGGCCGTACCGGCGCTCGCCCAGCAGCTCGGGCACGACGACGAGCGGGTCCGGAAAGCGGTCGCCCTGGCGTTGGCGAAGATCGGATCGAGCTCGGCGGCGGAGCCGCTGCGCCGTGCGTTGCGCGACAAGTCGCCCGAGGTTCGTATGCAGGCCGCCTTGGGCGTTGGGGGCCGCAAGTCGAACGCGCTCGCGATGCCGCTAGTCGCGGCGATGGAAGAGGAGGAGGACGAAGCGGTGGAGCGGGAGCTGATTCTCGCCCTCGGTCGGATCGGCAGCACGGCCGCAGTACAGGCGCTCATCAAGTTTGCGCAGCCTGGTGGGCGGTTGTTCGGTCGGAAACCGGCCGCGTTGCGCGCGACTGCGGTCGAGGCCCTCCGTCTCGCCGCAACGCCTGCGGCGGTTGGGACGCTCGAAGGTCTGACCGATGACGGCGACAAACAGGTCCGCAACGCCGCCCAATCCGCACTCGAGGATCTCAAGCGGAAGTAGGGCAGTTTTCTATGCCTTAATGTCAGTTGCATATCGCACGAAAAACCGCGTAACGCAACGTCAAAAACAATGACAACAGCACGCACGTATTCGGTGCTGTCCGCTGCGTGTATCTCATTAATTCAAAATGCTTTACACCTATCCTGCCGCAATGGGTGCGGTTCTTGCCCATAGGGGGGTCGCAGTTCCATATCCACGACCTCTTCGGTCAGGAGAGAGCATGAAAAGCGTTCGCGTCCTATTTGCTGTTGTCGGTCTGTCGGCGTTGCCGCTGGTAGCGGTCGCCGCGCAGGGCCATGGCAACAGCCCCGTTGCCTGCAAGGTGACGCCCCAGACGGCTGGCAACAGCGGTAACGTGCCTCCGGGCCAGGCGAAGAAGTGCCCGGCGCCTCCGCCGCCGGCACCTGTTCCGCCGCCAGCTCCTCCTCCGCCGCCGCCCCCGGCTCCGGTGCCGCCGCCGCCGCCACCGCCGCCGCCGCCACCGCCGCCGCCGCCGCCGCCGCCTCCTCCTCCTCCTCCTCCGGCTCCGGTGCCGCCGCCGCCGCCTGAGAGTCCGCCGACTGGGATCAATTATGCGAACGGCATTGTGTTCGAGGATCTTGACGGCAACGGTCTGCGCGATCCGTTCGCCGGTGAGATGGGACTAGAAGGGTGGACCGTCGAGCTGTGGTGGAATGGCCAGATTTTGGCCTCGACGACCACTGATGTGGATGGGAGGTACCAGTTCCTGAACCTGGGCAACACAACGTATAGCTTGTGTCTCGGGAGCACGGGCGGGTATAACGAGACCTACCCGGTGGCCAGCATGTCTAGTGTGTCGGCTTGCGGGAGTGCTGGTGCTCTTGGTTACACGTGGACATTCAGCGGTGTCTTCCAGCAGATGTTCCCTGGCGTCTTCGGAGAGATGCTGCCGTAGGTTGTCGTAACTCCTGACCAATTCAGGGCCCCGGGCAGTCTGCCGGGGCCCTGTTTTTTTGCGATCACATAGAGCACGGTTAACGAGGGATGAAGTCGGTGTTTGGTTCCAGCCGGCGCGCGAACGCGGCAAGCAGATCGGCGGCGCGATCGAGATCCTCGAGCGCCACCATTTCATTCGGGCTGTGCATGTAGCGGTTAGGGACGCTCACTAGGCCCGTGGGGATGCCGCCCATGGCATTGTAGATCGCGTCTGCGTCCGTGCCGGTGTCGCGCGGCGCCGCCTGGATCGTGTACGGGATCTTCGCCTGCTCGGCGCACTCGACCAGCAAATCGAAGACGACGGAGCTCACCGAGGACCCGCGGCTCAAGACCACGCCGCCACCAAGCTTGTGGTCGCCCGAGTGCTTCTTGTCGGCGCCGGGATAATCAGTCGCGTGCGTGACGTCCACGACGATCGCCACATCGGGCTCGATCCCCACGGCGCTTGTACGCGCGCCGCTGCCGGTCCACGCGATTTCCTCGCGTGTCGAGGCCACGGAGAACACCGCTGCATGCTTCGGTCGCTGCGCTGCCAGGCGGCGCAGCGCCTCGGCCGCGACATACGCGCCGATGCGGTTGTCGAGGCTACGGGAGACGATGCGGCCGTTGGGGTATTCCTCTACCCGGCTGTCCAGCACGCCGGCGTCTCCGATGCGAACGCGCCCCGCCGCCTCGTCCCGGTTGGCGGCGCCGACGTCGATCCATAGGTCGATCACTTTCGTCACGCGGTCCAGCTCTTCCTTCTTTAGCTGGTGGATCGCTTTCTTCCCCACCACGCCGTGCACCGGCCCGCCGCGGGTGAGGATCAACACGCGTTGCCCCACCAGGACCTGCGAGTCCCATCCACCGATGCCGCTGAAATAGAGAAAACCGTCGTCGTCGATATGCGTGATCTGGATCCCGATCTCGTCGATGTGCCCAGCGAACATCACCCGTGGCTTTCCCTTGGGATTCAGGGCCGCCACGGAATTCCCGTGCACGTCGGCACGCACGTCGTCGGCGAACGTGCCGACCTCGTCGCGCCACACGCGGCCCGGTGCCTGCTCAAATCCCGAGGGCCCCGCCGTGTCGAGCAGCTTCTTCAGAAATCCGACGGTCTTGATGGTCACGCTGTCGTTGATGGTGTCGTTATGGTGTCGTGATAATGTTACTGCCGGCGCAAGCCAGTGCGATAGAGCAACACCCCCAGAATCGCGAACATGATCAGGCCGATGATGGCCGACGTCGCGAACCCGCCCAGCGTGTGATACAGCCCGATCTTTTCCGCGAGCCACTCCGCGGACATACCGCGGGCGCTTCCCCACCCGGCGATCGCCGCGACCGCGATCCCGCAGATCGCGCCGCCCGCGATCAAACCGCTCGCGAACAGCACGCCCGGACCGGATTCGATCTCGGCCAACGAGCGGTTCGCCGATCGGACTCTCCGCTCGACGAGCCAGCGGACGATGCCGCCCGCGAACATCCCGGCGGACGTGCTCAGCGGGAGATAGACGCCGACGGCGACTGGGAGTGAGGACACACCCATCAGCTCGATGGCGATCGTGAGGAATACGCCGATGAGCACGAGGGCCCAAGGCAGCTTGTGGGTGAGTATCCCATCGGTGATCAAGGCCATGAGCGTGGCCTTCGGCGAATCGAGCCGCTTCAGCTCGTGGCCGCGGTACTCATGGATCCGGCCACCGATGCCGGGGTCGACCACGTAGCGAATCTCATGTGACGCGGGATCGACGAGGTATTTCCCGGGGGGGACGCCCTGCGTTGCGACGTAGACGCGAATCACCTGGTAGCTGTTGTTCTCGATCGAGTCCGTCCCACCGATGCCGAAGTGCGACATCGTCTCGGTATGCACGACCACGTTGCCGTCGGGGCTCTTGCCGCTCGCCGGTGCCACGAAGCCGGCGCGCGTTTCGGGGACCTGGTAGCTGTAGGCTCCGTTGAGGAACGTGAGCGTCCAGCCCACGGCCAACGCCGATCCGATCGCCCCGATGAGAATCGCAATCTGCTGGCGCCTGGGCGTCGCCCCGACCAGGAAGCCGGTCTTCAGGTCCTGCGACGTGTTGCCGCCGTTCGCGACCGCTACGGCGATCACGCAGGCAATCGAGATGGCGCGCACACGGTCATCGATCTGATTCCAGCCGAGCAGCAAAAAGATGAAGGAGATCGCGATCAAGGCCGCGATGGTCATCCCAGAGATCGGGTTCGCCGAGCTGCCCACCTGCCCGCAGATCCGCGATGACACGGTCGTGAAGAAGAACCCGAAGATGATGATCAGGATGCCGCCCAGGAGGTTCACGCCAATGCCTGGGATCAGCGCAATCGCGATGGCGAGCAGGATCGAGCCGAAGACGGTGACGCTGATCGGCAGGTCGTCGTCCGTGCGCAGTTTCGCTGCGACTGCCTGGCCGAGGCGGCTGGCGCGCATGTCGGCGAAGCCGGCGCGAAACGCCCCGACGATCGTCGGCAGCGACCGGGCCAACGCGATGATACCGGCGGTCGCCACTGCGCCCGCTCCGATGTAGAACACGAAGGCGGCCCGAATCTCACCCGCGTCCATGTCGCGGATCAGCTTGGTCGTGCCGAACATCGGCTCGGTCATCGCGCTGCCGAACAGCTTGATCGCCGGCATCAGCACGACGTAGGCGAGACACCCGCCCGCGAACAGATAGCCGGCGATCCGCGGCCCGATGATGTAACCGACCCCGATCAGCTCGGGACTGGCCTCGACCTTCACCTCTGCGCTTTGATAGGAGCGGATGACAGTGCTCGGGTACTCGCGCCACAACTTGAGCGCCGTCATCAGAAACTTGTACAGGAACGCGGTCCCGAACGCCTGGAAGACCGTCTTCGCGTGGATGCCGCCGCGCTCGCCGGCGATCAGCACCTCGGCGCACGCCGTCCCCTCGGGATAGGGCAGGTTGCCGTGCTCTTTGACGATCAGGGCGCGGCGTAGCGGAATCATCATCAGCACGCCCATCAGCCCGCCGGCGATCGCCAGGACGGTGACGCGGCCGATGTCGAGGTCGTACCCCATCAACAGAATCGCGGGGATCGTGAACACCACCCCAGCCGAGACCGAGTCCGCCGCCGAGCCGGTCGTCTGGACGATGTTGTTTTCGAGGATCGTGGAGCGGCCGAGCCAGCGGAAGATCGTGATCGACAGTACGGCAATCGGGATCGATGCGCTGACTGTGAGACCGATCTTCAGCGCGAGGTAGACGTTGGAGGCGCCGAAAATCAGACCTAGCAAAACCCCCAGGGCTATCGCGCGCGGCGTGAGCTCCGCGGGCGACTGCGTCGGCGGAATGTAGGGTTGGTGCGTGGCGGAGGGGGCGGTCATATACGCCGCAGAATCTGCGTCCTAAACTGCGCCGGTGTCCAGCGGCGATCCACGAACTGAGCCTCGAACCTGTGTCAGGTCCGCGGGTATGGTGGAGCCGGATGCCCGAGCCGACCGAACTAACTCTGCCCGAGCTGCGCGCGGCGCTCGCTCATGCGTACGACGTCGAGGCGCCGATCGGGCGAGGCGGCATGGGCCTTGTGTATCTCGCACGCGAGCGCCGGCTGGACCGGCGCGTGGCGATTAAGGTGCTCCCGCCCGAGCTCGCGGTCGACGACGGCAGCCGCCAGCGGTTCCTGCGTGAGGCGCGCACGGTGGCCGCGCTGACCCATCCGAACATCGTCCCGATCTACACCGTCGACGAGATCAGCAATTTCGTGTTCTTCGCGATGGCGTACGTGTCGGGTGAAACGCTCGCACAGCGCGTCGCGACTCGCGGTCCCCTGGATGCCCATGGGGCGGCCCGGCTCCTGTGCGACATCGGCGAAGCGCTTGGGTACGCGCACGCCCGCGGCGTCGTGCACCGCGACGTCAAACCCGACAACATTCTGATCGACGGCGATACCGGGCGGGCCCTGCTGACCGACTTCGGCATCGCCCATACGAGCCCGGCGCCCGTCTCGGCCGCACGCTTGGGACGCCCCGCGGCCCCGCGCGGGCACGTGGTCGGCACGGCGGCGTTCATGAGCCCAGAGCAGGCGCGCGGGGATGCCGTCGATGCGCGCAGCGACCTGTACTCGCTGGGAGTCGTCGCGTTTTACGCCTTGTCAGGCCGGCTCCCGTTTCGCGCGACCACGGAAACCGCCTTTCTGGCGCTCCACATCGCCGAGCCGGCGCCGCCGCTCGCGAGAGTTGCCCCGTTAGTGCCGCCCCGCCTTGCCCAGATCGTCGATCGCTGCCTGGCGAAGGAACCGTGGGAGCGCTTCCCCGACGCAGCGGCGCTCGTCAAAGCCGTCGTGGATGCGGTGGAGCCGATGCCGGTCCCGCTCGCCGTGCGTGCGTTCCTCGTGCGCAGCACGCACCTCGAGGGGCCCGCGTTGATCTACACGTTCATGACGGGTGCGATACTCCTCCCCATAGCCGTCGCTGGGGGCGATCTCGTCGCGGCCCTCGTAGCGCGGCAGGCGCGGCGGCGCGAGGAGCTGACCTTCGTCTATGGTCCGCGCCCCGTGGGCATCGAGCGCGCGATCGCGTGGCTCGCCCGCGTCGCGCTTCTGGGCACCGCGGCCGCCGTGGCGGCGATCGCCGGCGTGATCGCCGTACCACCGGATGCCGTGCCGCTACTGCCCGGGGTGTCCGTGGCGTGCGCCGCGACGTCGTTGCTCGCGAGTATCGTGGCACGCGCCCGTACGGAGCAGCGCACCGACCCGCGCGGCGAGCGGCGCTTGCGGTTCTGGCGCGGAGCCATGGGGCGCTGGCTGTTCCGATTCGCCGGTGTCGGCGTCGAACGCACGCCACCGATCGTCAACATCCTACATAGCTCCGAAACGCCGGCGTGATCAGGCGTTAGTTTAGGGGTGCGATGACGCACCAAGCTCCCGATCGGCTATTTCTCGACTTCCAGGCGGCTATCGCCGGCCGCTACTCGCTGGAGCGCGAGCTGGGACGCGGTGGGATGGGCGTCGTCTATCTCGCGCGCGAAGTGCGGCTCGACCGTCCTGTGGCGATCAAGCTGTTGCCGCCATCGAAGGCGTCCGATCCAGGGCTCCGGGAGCGGTTTCTGCGGGAGGCCCGTACCGCCGCCAAGCTTTCTCATCCCAACATCATTCCGATTCACGCCGTCGAAGAGATCGGCGGATTCGTGTTCTTCGCGATGGCGTACATCGAAGGCGAGACGCTCACAGAGCGGGTCCGGCGCCGCGGCCCGTTAGCGCCCTCCGAGGGGTCGCGTGTTCTCCGCGACGTCGCGTGGGCCCTCGCCTACGCGCATGGGCAGGGCGTCATTCATCGCGACGTGAAGCCGGACAACATCCTGATGGAGAACAACGGCCGCGTGCTCGTGGCCGATTTCGGAATCGCAAGCGTCGTCGCCGGCGCCGGGGCGCTGGCCACGGGAGAAGTGGTCGGTACTCCCGAGTTCATGAGTCCGGAGCAGGCGCTCGGCGAAGCGGTGGATGCACGCAGCGACCTCTACTCGCTGGGCATCGTCGGCTACTTCACGTGCTCGGGCGCGCTGCCCTTCGAAGCGGACAAGGCGACCGATGTACTCGCAAAACAGGTCACGGA
>QHUF01000138.1 GCA_003221075.1 Gemmatimonadota bacterium | reverse complement strand
TGCCGTGATGACGTCTCCCGCCACCAGCCCTACCTGCTCGGCGGGGCTGCCCGCCCGCACGCCCGTGATGCGCACGCCCTCTCCGTCCGGTACTCCGCCGCTCATGTCGGGTATGGTGCCCAGATAGGCCCCGTACCCGGAGCCGCCGGCCGCGGCCTGAGGTCGGGGCGAGTCCACGAAGGTCAGCGCGCCGGGTCGGTTGGCCAACGACCAGGCGAGATCGGCGACGAACTCCGCGACCTGCGCGATTCCGGCGACGTTGAGCTTGTCCCAGTCGTCGGTGGAGCGATGATAGTCCCCATGCAGATCGGTGAAGAAATGCAGCACGGGGTGGCGCGTTGCGAAGAACACTGAGTGATCGCTGGGGCCCCAGCCGTCTCCTGAAGCCTGCAAGTCGAATCGTGGCGGTGAATTGAGGGAATCGAGCAGCGCGGGGAATTCGCGCGCTGTCCCGGCGCCGAGCGCCAACAGGCGCGCATTCCGGAGCCGCCCGACCATGTCGAGGTTGAGCATCGTGTACAGCGAATCGATCGGCTGAGGCAGGGCGTGATGCACGAAGTACGACGAACCGAGAGTGCCGAGCTCCTCTCCGCTGAACGCGACGAGCACGATAGTCCGAGCTGCGTGGCGCCTGGCCAGCGAACGGCCGATCTCCAGCAGCGCCGCGGTCCCGGACGCGTTGTCGTCCGCGCCGTTGTGTACCCGCCCAGTGGAATCGGGATCGAGCGCGCCGAATCCGCCCAGTCCCAAGTGATCGTAATGCGCCCCGACCACGACGATTTCCCCGCGCAGCACGCGCGATGATCCGGAAATGATGGCGACTACGTTACGGGTGGCGGTGCCGCCGAGCGTCGTGTGCAACACCGCCGGCGCATCCGGCGGGATCGTGAAGTCCTGGAACGACACCCGCAGCCCTGCGCGTGCGAAACCGTCACGGATATAGACCCCGGCGCGTTCGAGCCCGGCCGTCCCGACGCCACGTCCTTCCTGACTGTCGGCGGCGAGGAAGCGGACGTCGGTTAGGACCCGTTGCGCGGCGGGGGACAGTGTGTCTTGCGGGCCGACAGTCAGGGCCGTTGTGATCAGGAGCAGTGCGAGCATGGTTGGTACTCTATAGATTCAGCCTCCCCATGGCCACCCCGCAGCATTTCGCCGCGTCGTTTGCCCGCACGCTCGATCTGTTTCGCGATCCAGGAGCGAAAGAGGAGCAGAAGACGCAGTTCCGTACGTTGGTGGGCATGCTCAAGGTGGAGGGCGTGACGATCTCGGCGCAGGACGGCAAGCTGGTGGTGAACGACACGGCCGTGGATGGCGACACGCTGCTGCAGCGCCTCGAGTTTCACTCCGTCAAGGAGATCGCCATTCCGCCCGATCCGCCACTCGGCGAGATGTTCGAGCTGCTGCGATCCCTCGCCACTCAACCTGGCGAGGAGGACATCGCGTCCCGATTGC
>QHUF01000135.1 GCA_003221075.1 Gemmatimonadota bacterium | reverse complement strand
ACGGGGGGAGAGCAGGTACAAGGGGTCGGCTGAGGCATCGCGAACTGGGCGCTGGCTCGCGGCGGCCGATACTCGATGGTCGCGACGTCCTGGATGATGCCGCCACAGAAGTGGCAATGAATCTGTGACACAGGCCACCCTCCCTTCGGGCGCGGGAGCGCCCCCTACCATTCACCCGACTCCCCCGAATGCGCAACACCCAGCCTCCGGGGAGGGTTAGACGCCAATTTTCCGCACTCATCCCAAAGGATGAGGCAGGAACCTTGGGGCGCGACTTGACTAATACCCCGGGAACTGGCCAACCTACTTCCTAACCTCGTCTACGCGCCCGGGAACGAGGGCCGTCAGCAACAATGACCAAAAAAATCCAAATCCTCGTCATCGAAGACAATCGCCTGCTGCGTGATGGTCTCGCGGCACTCCTCGATTCTCAAACCGAATTCAAAGTCGTCGCATGCGCCGAAGGCGGATCGGCGGCCCTGCAGCGGTTGGAGGAGGCCAAGCCCCATGTCGTGCTCGTCGACGCGGCACTGGGTCGCAATCGCAGTCAACGTCTGGTCGAAAGCATCAAGGAAGCGGCACCGCACTCCCGCATCATCATGATGGACATGCTGCCCGAAGAAGAAGACGTGATCGACTTCATCAAGCGCGGCGCCAACGGCTTTATCGCGAAAGACGCCGCGCTGGAAGAGCTCGTCAATACGATCCGCCAGGTGGCCAATGGCGGCGACGTCGTCCCGCCGGCCCTGACGGGGACGCTGCTCTCCCACATCGCCAAGCAAGCGTCCGTACTGCGCAACACGCCGATGATGGCGTCGGTGCGAATGACCAAACGCGAGCAGCAGATCACCGATCTCATCGCCGAGGGGCTCAGCAACAAGGAGATCGCACAGCGGCTCAACATCGCGACCTACACGGTGAAGAGCCACGTACACAACATCCTGGAAAAACTCGCGTTGCACAGCCGACTCCAGATCGCAGCCCACGCGCACAAGAAGACGCCGCCAAAGGGCGACCGCCGCAAGTTCGTCCGCTAGAGCTAGCCCCAACGCTGGATTGCCGGCCGCCGTGCGCCGGACCAGCGTGCCAGGATGCGACAACTGTGGGCGTACGCATACCGCGTCGTCCCGCCTCCGCCGCAAGACGGGTTAGGTCAGATCCGTAAGCTTCTCGATTCTGAGAACGCGTTTGCCTTCGAGCAGGCGCGGGCGTGGGCGGCACAGCTCATTCTCGAGCAGCGCAGCACGCAAATCCTGGTCGTGTCTGACAGCCCGGTGCAAAACCGCGCCGTCAATAAACGGCTCGAGACGGAGTTGCAGCGGCTCGATGCACACTATCGGGTGACCGATCCGATCGCCATCCGTGACCACGCCGGCTGAAACGCTCCGGACGGATTAGCTCCTCCATCGGATCAACGCGCGCGGCGGCTTAGCAGTGCTTCGAAGACCTCGGGAGCGAACGGCTTGACGACGAATTCGTCGAACTGCGCGTCGCGCGCCCGCCGACGACTCTCTTCGCCGCTGTACCCGCTGACGGCGACCAGCAACAACCCTGGATGGGCGGCGCGGAGGCGCGCGGCGACCTCGAAGCCGTTCATACCGGGCATGCCGAGATCGATCAGGGCAACCTGTGGCTGGAACGAGCGTGCGGTCTCGATCCCCACCGGACCCGAGTGCGCCAGCGCCACGGTGTGATGGTCCCGGAGGGTGGCGGCGAGAGCGGTGGCGGCATCCACGTTGTCGTCCACGATGAGAATGCGCCGCGGCCCGTCGCGCTGCCCCGGCGGCGGCTCCGGTCGTTCCGCGCCCGGCACAATGTCCGTCAGCGGCAGACTCACGATGAACTCGCTGCCGGTCCCGGGGCCGTCGCTTTTCGCTTCGATCGTGCCCCCGTGCAGCTCGACGAGGCCGCGGACCAGCGAGAGACCGATCCCGAGACCGCCCTGCGCGCGATCGAACGAGACGCTCCCCTGCATGAACAGATCGAATACACGCGGCAAGGCGTCGGCGGCGATGCCGTCGCCATCATCGCGAACGTGAACGTGCACCTCTTTCGGGTCGGAGCTCACCACCGCGCGGACGGAGATGTGACCGCCCTGCGGAGTGAACTTGACGGCATTGTGGACCAGGTTGCCGATCACCTGCTCGAGCCGGACTGGGTCGGCGAACATGACGACCGGCGCTGTGGGAAGCTCGATCGCGATCTGCTTCTCCGCCGCCTCGATCGTCGCCCGCAACGCGTCCACTGAGCGCGTCACCAGCTCGCCGAGCTCGACGCGCTCGGGGTGGAGCTGAATCTTGCCATGGCTGACGCGCGAGACGTCCAGCAAGTCGTTCACCATCCGGCCGATGTTTCTCAGCTGGCGATCGAGCACCTCGTGCGCCCACTCCGTCGTCTTCGCGTCCAGGTCCTGCGCGCGCATCATCTGGACGATGTTGGTAATGGGGGCGAGCGGGTTGCGCAGCTCGTGGGCCAGCATGGCGATGAACTCGTCCTTGCGCTGGTCGGCGGTGCGGAGCCCCATCTCGGCCTGCTTCAACGACGTGATGTCGAAGGAGGCGCCGGTATACCCGGCAAACTTCCCCGCGGGCCCGAACTGCGGCATGGCGACCGCCATCATCCAGCGGTACTCGCCATCCGAGCGGCGGAAACGGAATTGGTGCTCGAACGGCAACGTGCCCTTGACGACCTGATCGTAGGCCGCGGCATACCCGTCGCGATCCTCAGGATGCAGGAAATAGGTCCAGGCGTTCCCGAGCACTTCGTGGGATTCGACACCCAGGAATTCGAGGTACGCCTGGTTGACGTATTCCATGCCTTCGGCGCCGCTCACCCAGATGAGCACGGGGGCGCTGTTCATCAGGGCGCGGAAACGTGCTTCGCGGCGCCGCAGCGCCGTCTCCATTTCCTTGCGCTCCCTGATGTCTTCCGCGATCCCGACCGTGAACGCCGGCACGCCCTCTGCATCAGGAATGCTGAAGCGGTGCAGCTCCACCCAGACCGCCTCGTCGTCCGCGCGGACATAGCGCTTCTCGCGGCGGACCGAGGGCACGACTCCGGCCCGAACCCGATCGAAATCCTCGCGGTGCGCGGCGAGATCGTCGGGGTGCGTGATGTCCTCGGAGCGGAGTGCAAGGAGGGCTTCGCGGGTCCGGCCCGTCAATTCACAGAACTTGTCGTTCACACGCACGAAGCGGCCCTCGAGATCGGTCTCGAAAATGCCCACCGGCGCGCGGTCGTACATGACCCGCAACCGCTCCGCGCCCACCCGCAGCGATTCCACGTTCTTCCTGACCGAGTCGATGTCGATGAGCGCGATCACCGCGCCCTCGATGTGGTTTTCGGCGGTCCGGTAGGGGCGGATCCGTAGCGAATACCACCGTCCCGTCCGGTCCTGCACGTCCCGCTGGAAGGGCTGTGCCGTTTCGATCACGTCGGCCAGAACGGTTTCCAGATCCGGAACGTCCACGTTCAGCTTGATGTTGGTCAGCGGCCGTCCGACATCGGTCGGGATCAGATTCAACATCGTCTCGGCCATCGGCGTGAAGCGGCGGATCCGAAGATCGGATCCGAGCATGACAATCGCCATCTGTACGCTGGCCAGCAGGTTCATCAAGTCGTTGTTGCTCCGGCCCAGCTCGGCATTGCGGTTCTGCAGCTCTTCGTTGACGGTCGCCAGCTCTTCGTTGCTGGACTCCATCTCCTCTTTGGACGTCTCGATCTCTTCGTTGATGCTCTGGAGCTCTTCGTTCGCCGATTGAATCTCCTCGTTGGCCGATTGCAGCTCCTCGTTGGCCGCGTCCTGCTGCTCGATCACCGACTGGAGGTAGTCTTTGGTCGCCGCGAGCTCCTGCTTGAGCTGCTCCGTCTCATTAACCGACGCGTGTGTCGCGGACGATCGAGGGACACGGAGACGAGGCGCGAGCGGTACGGGCTCGTGGAAGAGGACCAGGAACCCGGCCCGGCCGGCGAGCGCGCCGTTGACCGGTACGATTTCGATATCGACGCTTCCGTGACCCTTGACCCGCACGTCGTTCTTGCGAACGGCACCGCCTTCCTTCTTTGCCAGCGCGATCGCCGTGCGGATCGGTGCCAGCAACCCTTCGCGGAGCATCTTGACGAGATTCAACGACGCCTTGCCGGCGAGCGGCGTGAGATACGCGCCCGTGTCGCCATGGAACTGCAGGATTTCGAGATCCTCCGTCACCAGGACGCCGGGCGGCGTATAGCGCGCGAGCAGGATGCGATCGGCTTCCCGCTGGGCTCCTTCGCCGCGGCGCGCCTCGACCGCGGCGACCGGCGCCGTGTGCCTGTGACGATCCAGCCGCGCTCCCTCGACTAACGGCGGAGGTAACCGGTTGGCGGTGGGCTTGCGGCCGTAAAACCGGTGCTTGGGGTCGATGGGATCGAACAGGTCGTTGTGGACACCGGTCGATTCGGATCCACCCAGGAGCAAGACTCCAGTCGACTTGAGCGCGTAATGGAGGGTCGGCAGCAAGTGCTGCTGCATCACCGGCTCGAGGTAGATCAGCATGTTGCGGCAGCTGATCACATCCATGCGGGAAAACGGCGGATCTTCCAGCACGTTGTGTTTGGCGAACACGCACAGGTCGCGAATGGCCTTCGCCACGCGGTATTTCCCATCCAGCTCGTAGAAAAAGCGCCGCAGCCGTTCGGGAGAGACGCGCTCCGCGATGCTCTTGGGGTAGAGCCCCGTCCGCGCGCGCTCGACCCCCGTGCCGTTCAAATCGGTGGCAAAGATCTGCACCGGCCAGGTGCGGCCTTCCCGCTCCATGAACTCCGAAAAGACGATCGCGAGCGAATACGCTTCTTCGCCCGTCGAACAGCCCACGACCCACATCCGAATGGCATCGGCGGAGCCGTGCTCGGCGACGATGCGTGGGAAGACGCGAGTCTTGAGCAGCTCGAACGTCTCCGGGTCGCGGAAGAACGACGTCACGTTGATGAGAATGTCCTGGAACAGCGCCTCGATCTCGACGGGACGGTCCCGCAGATACTCGGCATACTCAGTCAGGGTCTCGACCTTGTGCACCGCCATGCGACGCGCGACGCGGCGGCGCAGGGTCGCGGTCTTGTAGTGGGTGAAATCCACGCCGGAGGACTGATGCAACAACCGCAGGATCGGCGCGGTTTGCGCGCCCTCGACGATGCGCTCCGGAGGCCCGTCGGTCCCGATATAGGCGTGACGGGCGATCTTACCGAGCTCGCGGGCAATTTCCGCGGGGGCGAGCCGGAAGTCGACCGTGCCCGCCATCATCGCGCTGCGGGGCATGCCCTCGTACGCGGCCGATTCGTCCTGCGCGAACGTGATGCCGCCCGCCGCCTTGATCTCGTCCATCCCCAGCGTGCCGTCGCTGCCGGTGCCCGAGAGAATGACGGCGATCGACTTGTGCTTCTGGTCGTGCGCCAACGATTCGAGAAACAGGTCGATCGGATGATGGCGCCCGTCGACCTTGTGGCGCGGGATCAGTTTGAGCGATCCCTGCGCGATGATCATGTTCGAGTCCGCCGGAATCACATACACGCAATTCGGCTGGACCTTCGGCTCGTCTTTGACTTCATTTACAGGCAACTGCGTCGCGCGGGACAGGATCTCGGCCAGGTGGCTCGCGTGCGACGGCGACAGGTGGGAGACGAGGACGAACGCCATGCCGGTGTCGGTTGGCAACGCGCTCAGCAGCTGAGTGAATGCCTCGAGGCCGCCGGCGGACGCGCCGACGCAGACAACCGGAAACGCGAGTGCGGGTTGTGGAACGGCGTCTTGGACGGTTTCCGGCTCGGCATCGAAGGACGCGGCAGGGGGTTTCGGCACCCGCCCGGATGCCTTATTCGGCGATCGTGCCATAAGACCGTTGAATCTAACTGGCTTCAGTCGAGCTGTCTGTGCCGTGCGTCGCGCGTGGGTCGCACGCGTCGCCGCTCGCGTACGCGCAGCACGGGATCCGGCCGCCAGGCACTGGCCTGCGAATCCCACGCGAGGCGCGTGTTTCCCTGGAGGGTGCTTCGCCCATCATGCGCAAACGCGGTAAACCACCAGCCACGAAGATCGTGCTCGATCATCGCAAACACGAAACGCCGGCCGTCGCCAAGAATCAGTGGCTCACCGGATTGCGGGGTCCGGACCCCTTGCTCTGTGCTCACCAGGTATTCCATCGAGGATGGTTTTCGGTGAAAATCTCTCGCAATAAGTGCACCCTACCGGAGGAATCGTCAAGAAGCCCCCGCATTGGAATCGCGTGGGCGCGCGAGTGCGTAGTGAGACCATGACGATCCTGGCGATTGCTCTCCTGAGCGGCCTGGGACTCGTGGGATTGGCGATGATCCCCTTGGGCCTTCCGGGACTTTGGGTCATGGTGGGAGGAATCCTCGCCTACGGGTGGCTGACGGGGTTCCGCACGGTCAGCGTGGTCATGATCGCGATCATCCTGGCGATTGCGTTCCTCGGTGAGATCATCGACAACTGGCTCGGATTTCGCTTTGCAAAGCGCTACGGCGGATCCACGCGGTCGGGCTGGGGCGCACTGCTCGGCGGGTTGGTCGGCGCCGTGATCGGCGTCCCCGTCGCCATCATCGGCAGCGTCATCGGCGCATTCCTCGGCTCCTTCATCGGCGCCGCGGTGTTCGAGCTCAGCTATTCGCGCCACGCCGGCGTTGCCGCCCGCGCGGGCTGGGGCGCGGTCATGGGCCGGATTGCCGCTGCTGCCGTGAAGATCGCGCTCGGGATCGTCATTGCGGTCATCGGACTGTTTGCCGCGTTATCTTAGGGCGCATGAACGTGGGCGGCGTGAAATGCAGTCTGCTGGTCCTGATCTGCCAGCTGTTCGCGTTCACGAGGGCGCCAGCCCAGCGCCAGCCGAGTCACACGATCCGCTGGTGGGAAGCCGCGATCGCCGTGGGCGCGATCGGCGTGGTGAGTGTGGCGGATCGACGGGTGGACGACTGGGTGCAAGACAGCCGTTCAACACGCAGCAACGCAATCGCCCGAGTGTTCCGCAACGGCGGCGAGCCCGAGCTCGTGTTCGGCATCCCCGGCGGCATTCTCCTGGCCGGTCTCATCAGCGGACGCAACGACCTGCAGCGAAGCGGCGGCCGGGTACTCGCCTCCGTAGTCGTGGCGGGACTGACGACCGGCGCGATTAAGGTGATTACGGGTCGCGTCCGCCCCGATGAAACCGCTGACCAGTACGTCTTCCGGCCTTTCTCGAATCACGACGCGTTCCCGTCGGGACACGCGACAATGTCGTTCGTCCTAGCGACCTCTCTGGCGGAAGAGATCCATCGTCCGTGGGCGACGGTCCTGTTATACGCCGGGGCCACCGGCACCGCGTGGTCGCGCCTCAACGATCACAAGCACTGGTTGTCGGATGTGCTCGCTGGTGCGACAGTCGGGTTCACGACCGCCAAAATAATCGAGGGCCGCTGGCGCATCTTCGGCCTCGGCCCTCCCCAATTCCTGTCTGGCACCCGCGTCGAGTGGCGCGTGGCCTTTTAACTACGGATTCATGCCGAGAAGCTACGCGGCTTCGGCCGTTTTGGTTACGACCGCGCGAGCGTCATCGAAATCGCCTTCCCAGCGCGCCATCACGACGGTCGCCAGGCAGTTGCCGATGAGGTTCACCGTGGTACGCGCCATGTCCATGAGCACATCCACGCCGATCAACGCGATCGCGGCCCCTATTGGCAGATTGAACGACGCTACGGTGCCCATGAGAATCACGAGCGACGCTCGCGGCACGCCGGCGACCCCTTTGCTCGTCAACATCAGCGTGAGCATCATGAGCAGCTGCTGGCCGAGGGAGAGCGAAATCCCGCTCGCCTGCGCGACGAAAATCGACGCGACGGACAGGTAGAGCGTGCTGCCGTCGAGGTTGAACGAGTATCCGGTCGGCATCACGAACGCGACGATGCGGCGCGGGACGCCGAGCGCTTCTATGCGCTCCATGGCTTTCGGCAGCGCCGCTTCAGAGGAAGCCGTCGAAAACGGAGGTTTCTGAGGCCACCCGGCTTGCCCACCGTCACCGCCAGGGCCGCGGCCACGGCGAACGGCGCGAACTTCATGACGATCCCCGTAAACTTGAACATCACCTCGGCAACAGCCTCGCAGAACCCGAGCATCGTCTCCTTGGGCCGGCCGCGCACCTGCGTCAGGCCGATCGCGAAGAGGACCGACCACAACACGATCTGCAGCATTTCGTTGCGGGCCGCCGCGTCGAAGAAACTCTGCGGTACGAGGTGCTCGAGGACGCTGGCGAACGTGACGGGCTCACTGGCCGGCGGCGTGGCGCCGGCGGCGGGAGCCGCGAGTGCGGCCCCCACCCCGGGCTTCATGACGTTGACCGTCAGCAGGCCGAGGAAGAGGGCCAGCGTGGTGACGATTTCGAAATAGACGATGGACTTCAGGGCGAGCCGGCCGACGCGCTTCATGTCGTCGCCGTGCCCCGCGATCCCGACGACCAGCGTGCCGAAGATCAACGGCACGATGATCGACTTGATGATCCGAATGAATGCCGTCGAGATCGGCAGCAGCGAGACGGCGAACGCCGGAACCATGGCCCCGATCGCAACGCCGGCAAACATGGCCGCGACGATCCACTGCGTCAGGGTCCGACGGCGAAGGAAGGTCCACATAGGGCGGCGTGAACGATAACCGCCCTAAATCGAAAATCGCTAGCGCTTGATAAACGTCCCGCGTCGCAGCTCGTCGTAGGCGTGCTGCAGCTCTTCCTGCGTATTCATCACGATCGGCCCCTGCCAGGCCACGGGCTCCTGCAACGGCTGGCCTGACACGAGCAGGAACCGCATGCCCTGCTCGCCCGCCTGCACCGCGATCTCGTCGCCAGAATCGAACAGCACGAGCGAACGGTTTCCCGTCTCCTGCGCGCTCTCACTACCCGCATCTCGGCCCCCCGCGGACACGCGATCGGTCCGAACGCCTTGTGGCACCGAGGCATCACGGAATGTGCCGTTGCCCTCGAACACGTAGGCGAACGCATGGCGTGACGATTCCACAGGAATCGTCTTGCGCACGCGCGGCGGAATCCAGATGTCCAGGTAGCGGGGATCGGCGGCCACACCCTCGACCGGGCCGCGCTTGCCCCAGAAATCGCCCGCGACGACTCGTACACGCGTACCGTCGTCGTCCACGACCTCCGGGATCTCCGCGGCGTGAATGTCCTGATAGCGGGGATCGGTCATCTTGAGACTGCGCGGCAGATTGGCCCACAGCTGGAAGCCGTGCATCCGGCCCCGCTCGTCGCCCTTCGGCATCTCCTGGTGCAGAATGCCGCTGCCGGCGGTCATCCACTGCACGTCGCCGGCCCCCATTGTGCCCTTATTGCCGAGGCTGTCGCCGTGCTGCACGCTGCCGCTCAGCACGTAGGTGATCGTCTCGATGCCGCGATGGGGATGCCACGGAAAGCCCGGGAGATAGTCCTCGGGATGTTCGTTGCGGAAGTCATCGAGCAGCAGGAACGGATCGAAGTCGCTGGTGCGGCCAAATCCAAACGCGCGGCGCAGTTTGACGCCGGCCCCCTCGAGGGTGAGCTGCGACTGAGAAATTGATTTGACGGCGCGAATTGACATGGCCTCTTAACCCTGCCGATGCGCGATCGGTTCCCAGCTCACTCGACGAACGTATTCCGCACGCGCCGCGAACGCCGCATGTACCCGATCCACAGCAGCGCGACGAGCGCATAACCCACGAACCTTGCCCAGTTCGTGGGCGTCGTCAGGGGTAGGGCGCTCGCGAGTACATGGTCGCAGAGGTTAACGAAAATGCTTATGCCCATCACCCAAACGAAAACCATGGGGAACTGCCGTTTGCGCCGGTAGAACAGCCAGACAAGCAGGCAGGCGAAGATGAGCATGGCGATGTTGAAAATG
>QHUF01000134.1 GCA_003221075.1 Gemmatimonadota bacterium | reverse complement strand
GCTTTCTGCACCGCCGAGAACCAGTCTTGCTCCGTGAACTCGGTCGCGCGTCCCTTGGAGGCCCACGTGCGGGCCACCGTGTAATTGTGGAGGTCGATGCCGTCGATCATGCGGCCGGCTTGCCGCATCAGCGTGTCCGTCCACGCGTAGTCGTCGCCGGCGGGCCCGGTGGCGATGCGGAAGGGGCGGCCGCCGCGCAGGAACTCGGCGTAGCGCTTGTAGACGTTGGCGTACTCCGCGGCCGTCATGGCGCCGCCGCACCCCCAGCTCTCGTTGCCCACGCCCCAGAAGCGGACGCTGTACGGCTCCGGGTGTCCGTTCCGCGCACGCTCGTCGCCGAGAGGGCTCCCCTGCGGGGCCCGCAAGTATTCCCACCACTGCGACATCTCCTGCACGGTGCCGCTGCCCACGTTGCCGACAATGAACGGCTCGGCGCCGAGGCGCTGGATCAGCTCCATGTATTCGTGCGTGCCGAAGCTGTTGTCTTCGGTCACGCCGCCCCAGATCGTGTTCACCATCGTGGGCCGCTGTTGCCCGATGCCGTCGTGCCAGTGGTAGTAGTCCGCAAAGCAGCCGCCCGGCCAGCGCAGGTTGGGTATCTGGATCCGCTTCAGGGCCTCAATGACGTCGTCGCGCAGGTGCCATTGCCCCGTGCCCACTTTAGTCCAGAAGCCATCGTAGATGTTGCGCCCAAGGTCTTCACCGAAGTGGCCGTAGATGTGGCGGCTGATGGTCGTCTCGCCGAGGTCCGCGTTGATGACGAGCTTGACTTGGCCCTGCGCGGCCACAGGGGCCACGAGCATGAGCCCGAGCAACGCGCCGGCCAGTCTCATTGTGCGGCCAGCGCGGCTTGCACCGCGTAGTAGGCCGGCTTGGGTTGCATGTGGACGTCGTAGAGCACGGGCGCACCCCAGCGCGTCGGATCCTCCACCCACGCCTGGCCATCGTAGATCCCTTCGATCTCGATGGCATTGCAGCTCGGCGTGCGCAGGCAGCCGTTGACCATGTCGCGGAAGGCGCGGGCCTGCACCTGGAGGTCTGCCGCGCTCGCGAGGCCGTTCTGCACCGGCACGTGCATGTCCGCTTCGGTGATCTGGATCTTCAGGCCCAGCGCGGCGAACCGCGCGAAGTTGGCCGCGATCGCATCCGCCGTGGGAGCCGATTGCGCGAGGTAGTGAAATTGAAAGCCGATGCCGTCGATGGGCGTGCCCTTGGCCTTCAGATCGTTCAGGAGATGGTAGACGGCGTCGGATTTGGCGTTTTCCGTCTCGATGTTGTAGTCGTTGTAAAACAGCGGCACGTCCGGATCGACGGCCCGCGCCCAGCGGAACGCCGAATCGATGTACGCGGGGCCTATCGCGCTCCAGACCGTCGCCCGGAGATTGCCGTCATCCCCCATCGCTTCATTTACTACGTCCCACGCCGTCAGCTTCCCGCGGAAATGACCGACCACGTTGTCGATATGCTCTTTGAGGATGGCGCGAAGCGTGTCGGGAGAATAGCCGCCGTTCGTGACCCACGCGGGGACCTGCTGGTGCCAGACAAGCGTGTGTCCGCGCACCACCATGCCGTTGCGTGCCGCGAAGGCGACAACGGAATCCGCCTGTGTGTAGTTGTAAACGGAACGGGACGGGCGCAGATAGTCGAACTTCATGAACGCGCCCGTCCACAGCATGCTGAACTCGCGGGCGAGGATCGCGCGGAGCCGCGCGCCCGAGTCGCCCGGCATGATCAAGACGCTTCCCGTGGCGGCGCCGATGTAGCGTCCGCGCGCAGCGCCGTAGGCTCGCAGCGGCGTCGTGTCGGCCGGCGCGAAGTTCGTGGTGTCGGGCACGAACGGCGCCATGTGCGAGCCGACGCCGCAGCCGGCGAGCGCGGCAGCAAGCATGAGGAGCATTGCAGCGCGGAGCAGGCCGCCTCCTGTTACCACCCCGGGTTCTGTGGGTACGGCGTCCCCGTCACGCCGTTGATCTGGCGCTGCGGGATCGGCCGGAAATAATGCTTGTCCTGAATGTTCGGCCGGGCGTACGGATTGTACTGCTTGATCCGGTCCAGAAAGAACTGCTTGCCGGGGCGACGCAGGTCCATCCACCGGTTGTACTCACCCGCGAGCTCACGAGCCCGCTCGTCCATTATGAAATCGAGAGTCATCTGGCCGGAGTTCACCATGATCGCCGGATCGGCCTTGTGGCTTACGGCGCATTGCGGCGGCCCGGCGCATGCGGCGCGCACGCGCAGCACGTTGATCATGTCCGCCGCCACCTGCGGCTGGTTCAAGCCGACTGCGGCTTCCGCCGCGATCAGGTACGTCTCGCCCAGGCGCATGACGGGAAAGTCCTTGCCCCCGTCCTGCGAGGAGAGGCCGGTGACTCGACGGTTGTCTTGCCATTTCTTGAGCGAGGGAAAATGCCGGTAGCCGATCCTCCCGAGCGCGTCATTATCCTTGCCGCAATCAGCGGTCGGCGCCGTGGTGCAGGGCGTGGCAATGCGATAGGCCTTCGCCATGCGGAAAGAGTCGCTCACCTGGTATCCGGGGAAGAACAGGGCCGTGTCGGAGCCCGCGGCCGCACCGATGACCGCGCCACCGGCGTCCCGCAGCGTTAACCCAGTGAGCGCACCGCCGCTCGTGCAGTTCGGGCAAGTGCCGACCACATTGGTGCCGTTGCCGTTCGCGAACCACACCGTCTGGAAGCTGGCATCGAAGCGGGTGTCGAGCACGTCGGTGCCCGGGCCGGGCGTGCCCGCCCAGCGGGTCTGGTCAAAGAAGGAAAGCAGCGCGGGCGTCGGCCGGAGCCGGCGGAAGGGCCGGCCATTGTCCAAGTCGCGCACGAGCCCGGCCGCGAACGCCGCGTTGCCGTCGTAGTTACTGAGGAACTCGAGGTGATCGTAGTTCGTCTGGCCGGTCTGGTATTGGGTGGGGTCGTACGAGTACTGCGCGACGAAAATGAACTCGGAATTCTGCTTCGAATAGGTCGTGACGTCGCAGAAGCCCTGACCGCCTGGGTCAGCGGGGACGGCGGCGCGATGCGTCCCGCACCAGAGGCTTGCGTAGTTTGCGACCAGGGAGTACTGACCGGAATTGATCACCGTCGTGGACAGGTCGAGCGCCTGCTGTAAGTCCGACTGCAGATTGGCGGTGTTCCACTCGCGATAAGCACGCGTGAGGTAGACCTTGGCCAACAAGTTTTGAGCCGCGCCTTTTGTGGCCCGGCCGTAATCGGACTGCGTCACCGGCAGCAGGTTGATCGCCTGGTTCAGGTCATCGATGATCACCTTGTAGACGCTGTCCTCGGACTGCCGCGTCGCTTCGGTGGAGACCCCCTGGGCCGCATGGAGGTTGACGGTCAAGCCCCCGAACTCCTGCACCAGTTCGAAATAGGCGAGGGCGCGCAGGAAGTGCGCCTCGCCCAGCCGCGAGTCCCTCACGGCCTGCGAAAGGTTGGGGCCGACGGGGATCAACGGACCCTGATCGAGCACCGTGTTCGCGCGGTTGATCTCGGTATACCCCCAGCCCCAGAACGCGTCGAGGAAGGCACCCTGGCTGGTGTATGTCGGTTCGTACGTATCGTAATAGATCCAGTTCTGCTGGCCGCCGGACGACACCTGGTCGGCCGCCGTCCAGATATCGGTACCGAGCTCCGTCAGCGCATAATCGGTTTCGCCCCTGCCATAAAAGCCGCGCAGGCCGGCGTAGATCGCGTTTGTCGCGTCGGTGAGGCCCTGGGGCGTCGATACGTAGTTCGAGCCCAGACTCGATACCAGCTTCTCGTCGAGGTCCATGCATGCGGCGAGCGCCACCATGAGCGCGAGCGCCAGGCCGCCACGGAACAGTCGTTTCATGTCGATCCCTTCCTTTCCCGGTGCTCCAGCCTAGAAAGTGACATTCGCGCCGATGAGCAGTGTGCGGTATACGGGTGAGCCACCGGCCCAGCCGCTCTCCGGATCGAAGTAGTCGTATTTGTAAGAGACGAATGGTTCCGTGGCGGTCGCGTAGACGCGCGCCGTGGTCGCGCCCACCCGTCCGGCCAACGACTTCGGCAGCGTGTATCCCACCTGAATGTTGCGGATGCGCCAGTGCGAGGCGTCGATGTAGCCGCGCGTGCTTCCGTAGTTGACCGGCGCGTTCAGGTTCGGCGAGGGGTTGGAGTTGGACGGGGTGGACGGCGTCCAATAGTCCGTCGCGATGTTGCCGAACCGGCCGGACAATCCGGGGATGAAGGTGTTGTAGATCTTGTATCCCCAGCGGAATGCCGCCAGCGCCGACAGGTCAAAGTTCTTCCATGTGACGCGATTGTAGATGCTGGCCGTCCACTTTGGATAGGTATTGCCCTGGAGGACCATGTCTCTCGCGTTGATCACGCCGTCGCCGTTGATATCGGCGACTCTGATCTGTCCGGGCTTGGAGCCGAAGGTGGCCGCCTCCGCCGAATCGCTCTGCTGCCAGATGCCCAGGAACTCGTAGTCGTACCAGACGCGACGCACCGGGTCGCCGGTGAAGCCGCCGTTCGAGTTCAGCGGGGCAGTCTGGGCGCCCGTGTTGATGGGCTGCCCCACGAACCAGCCGTTGTTCAAGTCGCACGGTCTGGCGTTCGGCGGGCAACCGGCCGTGTCGGACACGGCCAGTGCGACGATCTGGTTATGGTTGTGCGCCCAACTGACGTCGGTACGCCACCGAATACCGTGCGGGTTATCCACGTTGATCGAGGAGAGCGCGATCTCGACCCCGCTGTTCCGCGTCTTGCCGACGTTCTGCAGCGCCTGGCTGTAGCCGGATGTTTGCGGCAAGGTGCGCAGCAGCAGCAGGTCGCTCGTGTTTTGCCGGTACCAGTCGAAAGTACCGGTGATACGGTTGCCGAGCAGGCCGAACTCGGCGCCCACGTCGGTCTGCGCGGTCTTCTCCCACTTGAGGTTCGGATTGGCCGGATTGCTGACGTTGGGGGCGTAGCCGCCGGCCGTCGTCGTGCCGAAGTTGTACAGCGTGCGGGCGAGTGCGCCCTGGGTCTGGTAAGCATCGATGGAAGAGTTGCCCGTCACGCCCCAGCTCCCGCGCAGCTTGAGGCTGCTCAGGAAATCGAATCGGTCCATAAAGGGCTCGTCCCCGAGCTGCCATGCCAGGCCGACCGTGGGGAAGGTCACCCACTTGTGCCCGGGCGCGAGTTGGCTCGCGCCATCGCGGCGGAGCGCGCCAGAGATCGTGTAGCGGTCCCGGAACGTGTAGACTACACGACCCATGTACGATTCGAGTGCCCTTTCGACGAGGTTTGTGGAGAGCTGGTAGCTTTGCCCCTGGCCGAGCGAGTAGTAGAGCGCCTCGTCGTAGGGAATCTGCATCGCGCTCTCGTTGGCGGCCGAGCCCCGGAATTTTTGGATGCCGTATAGCAGTGTAGCATCCACGTGGTGCTCGCTGCCGAAATCCCGGTTCACCTGGAGGATGCCGTCCAGGATGTATTGCAGGTTGGTGAACTGGTTGTACGACCCCTCCCGGTCGGTGTGTCCGGGGTAAATCGCGTCCGCGCCTTCGAAATGGCCGGTGCTCTGATGGGTGTAGTCGGGCCCGAAGTCGACGCGCAAGTTCACGCCGTCGTGCAGCTTCAACGTCCCGAACGCCGACGCGAACACACGGTCGCGCGTTAGGTCATTGCGCACACCCGCCACGGCCTTAAGTGGGTTCCAGGCTAACGCGTCGCCATCCGGATGCGCCAGGATCAGGCCGGTCGAATCAAACGGTGATCCGAAACCAGTCTGCTGGCGCGCAGCCCCCCAGAGGCCGTCTCCCAGCGCAGTCTGCTGCAGCGAATGCGTGTAGTACGCGGTGATGCCGAGGCGCAACCGGCCCTGGACGTGATCGACGGAGGCGTCGCCGGTGAACCGATTGAAATTGAAGCCCACGGCGGTGCCCGACTGATCGAAATAGTTCCCCGAGAGGTTGAAGCGAGTGTTCTCGGAGATCCCGTTCATCCCGAACTGCACGTTCCGCTGGACGCCGGTGCGCTCGATCAGCTTCTGCCAGTCGGTGGCCTGGCCCGCCGCATAGGCAGCCTGCTGCTGCGAGTTCAGGACCGAGCTCGGGGCGTCGCTCACGCCGGCGTAGCGCGCCGCCGCCTGCAGCATCTCGAGGTACTGCTGCGGGTTCATCATGGTGGGCAGGCCGTAGGGATGCTGACCCGACACGTACGTTTCGGCGGTGAACTGGGTGTTCACGCCGCCGGTGCCTGAGCCCTTGGTCGTGACCAGCACCACGCCGTTCGCGCCGCGGCTGCCGTAAATCGCCGTGGCGGCCGCGTCCTTGAGAATATCGATGGAGACGATGTCGGCAGCGTTCAGGTCGCCGATGCCGCCCGCGATGGGCACGCCATCCACCACGATGAGCGGATTGTTGCCCGCGGTGATCGAGCGGACGCCGCGGATGAAGATGCTGACGTCGTCGCCCGGCTTGTTGCCGGCGTTCACGATGTCCACGCCGGGCACACGACCCTGGATCGCCTTGATCGCGTTCGACGTTGGGATCTCGTTGATCTGCGTTGCCGTCACCGTCGACACGGCCCCGGTCAGGGTGCGCCGCTCCTGCGTGCCGTAGCCCACGACCACCGGGCCTTGAAGCTCGATTGCCTTGGCGGTCAGCTGGAAATCGGCGACCGCACTTTGTCCGGCCGTCACCGTCACCACCTGCGTGGCGACGCCGTAGCCGATCAACCGCGCGACCACCGTTCGCGCACCCGCCGGGACGTTCGCAATCACATATTTGCCGTCGGGGCCGGTGAGCACGTTGAGTCGGGTGCCTTGCACGACCACACTCGCCGTCGCGACCGGTTGGCCCTGTTGATTGGTCACGGTGCCCGCAACTTGACCCGTCTCCTGAGCTGCGAGGCGGCCCGCGACCGGAACCGCCAGCAACAGCACCATCAGGAGTGTGCACAAACGCGTGTCTCTCATATCGAGGTTCCTCTCGGAGAGTGTGGCGTTGTTACTTCATGCGAAACCGGTACAGCGGTTCGTTCGGGGGGACGAGACGCATCGGTCCCTACCGGCGCGGAGGCGCGCGAGAACGTGCGGTACGGCAGTCGAGGCAAAGTCATTAGGTGATAAGATCACTGGTCCACTTGCCCCGATTCTACGCCTGCCCGCCGTGCTGTCAAGAAGGCTCGCAACGCGGCTTGCGGGGATCGGGCGGACAGCGCAGCTGCCGGTACCAGTCGAGCGAGTGCGCAGACGCCTCATAGCCCGGGGGCAACGGCAGGTGCGAGAACGACTGCCAGTACAGCACCGACGCGTCGCGCCACCACCGCGCCTCGGCCTCCTGGATGCGGAGAAAGCCCTGCACCCGGCGGAATCGATCCGCGTCCACTCTGGCCTCGAGCCCGTCCCAGGTTCGCTGCATCCAGCGCACAGTGTCGACGCCCGCCTGGTAATGCGCGAGCAGCTCCTCCCACAGCGTGCGACCTGAGCGGAGGTGCTCGCGCCACCCGACGTGGTGGAACCACAGGAGGAGGTTGTCGGGCACCGAGTCGCGGCTCGCGAACCGTCCCCGCAGCGGCGGCCAATACTGGCGCACCGCGTTGCTGCCCATGGGTGTGCGGTCGAAGCCGAGGCCGATCGAGTCTGCGCGGTTGAAGTAGACGGACGTCTGATCCGCGCGTCCTCCGGTCACCCACGGCCCGGGCCCGTAGTGATGCCCTCGCGCCATCTGGTGGGCGAGCCCGAGCGGCGTCATGTAGTTCACCGCCGCTTCGCGCGAGGCGAGCATCATGGCCACGACCGGGCGCACGACCCGCGGATCGTTCGACAACGTCATGCGGGTCCACTCTGCCGCGATGGCGGCGGACGGCAACATCGGATCCCAGGCCAGGCGACCGAACGCATACCAGTTGGCCTGATTAAAGTCCGAGCCGCACCAGTCGCGGTCGTTCCCGACGTTCGCGACACCGGCGAGGCCGCGGATCCTCCCCGCCACGTCGGACCTCCCCCCCGGCCCGCGCGCGTAGGTGTCGGCGCGCAGCACCTCCTCCCACATCGGTGCGAGGAACACGAGGTGGGTGTCCTGGCCCAGGTAC
>QHUF01000133.1 GCA_003221075.1 Gemmatimonadota bacterium | reverse complement strand
CGAGACGCCGGTACGCGTCGCGCCCTCCCGCGCGCAGGGCTTCGCGAACGAGCAGAATGCCGGCGGCCTGAGGGAGTGGGCGCGGCAAAGTCCCCGGCGGTAGCGACTGCAACAGCGCGGTGCACGCATCGTCATGATGTTGATGGCATCGCTGCAGCGATGGTGCAGTCGCGCCGCGCGCGAAGTAATCCGTGAACGCTTCGGTGACGAGCGCCTCCCGCTCCGCCGGCGTCACGTACCAGCGCGCCAGCAGTCCAGTCGAATCGCCGACCTGCAGCACGTCTTTGCAGCGGGCGATGTCGCCCAGGAAACAGCGGCGCACCGCCTCGGAGGGCGCGGTGACGAGCAACACGAAGACAACGGCGCGCTCATCCTGCAGCCGGAGCGACGGGCGCAACGCGGCGCCCAGCCAGGCCGCCAATGCGGGGTCGACATGTGGCGCCGTCACGGTCGTCAGGAGGACCGTCGTCGTCGCACGAACGTCCAGGTCCCAGGGGACCTCGACGCCCACATGCAGCACCGCGCGGCGCACGCCGCTGTCGGGATCGACGGCGCGGAAGATATAGGGATGCTGCGGCAAGTCCTCGGCGGCGCTGCCGTAGAGACTGTCGATGATGGGCCAGGCAAGTTCGGCCGCTTGCCGCCACGGCAGAGCCGATGGATTCACGATGATACGCAGTCCACCCACGGCGATGGTATCGCTGCCGGCGGTCGCACGCACACGCTCGAGACTATCGGCGACATCGGCCAGCTTCTGTGCTTCGCGCCAGCTGCCGAGCAGGCTGTCGGCCTGCCTGCGCAGCCGCCCCATGAGGGAGTCCTGGCCGCGAAGCGGTGACGCCAGCAGCGAGGCCGCGAGCACCAGCCCGAGGAGTCTAGACATCCACCAGCATCCATCGCCCCGTAAAGACGGCGAGTGGCCCCGGACCGAGTAACAGCACAGTCTGCGCGGCGCCGAAGAGGTTGAGGTCGATGTTGGCGATGCTGGCGACGACATGCACCAGGATCACCGCGGCGATGACGCCGAGGATGATGCCCGCCGTGCGGGCCGTTCCCGCGGACACGGCAAAGAACAGGGCGTACGCGACAAAGACCGCGAACGCGAACCGGACAGCCAACGCGATCGGATACGCCTGCAATCCGGGCGGCAAGGTGGCGGTGAGCACCGCGAGGGACGAGCCAATGAGGACCGCCGCGATGGGCGCCGCGAGGAGCACGAATCCAGCTCCAAACCGCAACAGTACGTATCGCCACCGCTCGATTGGCAGCGTGAGTGCATGGATGTGACGGCCGCGGTGGTCGGCGGCCCACGCCGCGATCGCCATCAAGAGGCCGAGCGCCGTCGCGAGCAGCGGATAGAGTGTCCCCCACGACTGCACGGCCCGAAGCAGCTCCTGCGCTTGCAGCGCGCCCCGATCAGCCCGCGCGGCTCCCTGAAGCGACAACAGCGGAATCGCAAAAGCCGCGACCGTTCCCAGCACAACAATGAGCCGCGACCACTTCCATTGGCTGTAGAGGACTGCGCGGAACATGGCGATCATCGGCGTGTCCCCCCTTTCCGGAAGCTGCGTAATAGCTCGACGAATCCATCCTCCAGATCGAGATCGATCACTTCCCGAACGGACGCGCCCACTCCCTCGAAGTACGACGTCATGCCCGGCTCCCAGTCACCGACGACCCAGTTCTCACCCGCCCCGCCACCGTTCGTCGACTCGCGTGTCAGGACTCGGAACGGTGGGTTGACGATTTCAGCCGGCGCGCCCATCACGACGAGGCGCTTGGTGCCCTGTTTGAGCCTTTCCATCGGCGCCTCGGTGATCAGTCGACCGTCGTCCATCACGGCGACCCAGTCGCAGACCCGTTCCAGCTCGTGCACGAGATGACTCGAGATGAAAATCGTGGCGCCCCGTTCCGACACATATGTGATGAGCGCGCCGAGGATGTCACGCCGCACGACGGGATCGAGTCCATCCGTCGGCTCGTCCAGAACGAGCAGATCACCGCATTGCGACAGCGCGAGCAGAATCATCAACTTGGCTTTCTGACCTTTGGACAGACGACCGAAGAGATGCTCGCCGTCGAGCTCGAAGCGCTGGACCAGCTCGTCCGCTCGCGCACGATCCCACCGCGGATAGAAGGCCGCCTGGAAATCGATCAGCTCGCGAACCGTCAGCGTCGGGTCGAGATGCGGTTGCTCCGGGACGTAACCGACCTGGCCGAGGATACGGGCGTACTGCTCAGGCATTGGAAGGCCGAGCACCGTGATGCGGCCGGTCAGCGGACGTAGCAGGCCAAGGATGAGTCGAATCGTGGTCGTCTTGCCCGAGCCGTTGGGGCCGAGAAATCCGTAGATCGACCCGGATGGGACGTGGAGATCGAGTTCTTTGATCGCGAAATTCTTCCCCGCGCGATAATGCAGGCGCTCAATGTGGATGGCGTCGCTCATGTGGTTTTTGCTCCCAGCTCTGTCTCGAGGGCGCGCTGCAACTCCGCCAGCGAAACGCCGGAACGCCGCGCTTCGGCGAGCAGTTTGCGTACGAGCGCGACCGCCTGTTGTGAGCGCTCCCGCGCCCTCCGTCCCGGCGCCAGCTCACGCACGAACGTGCCGGCGCCATGGCGGATTTCGACGAAGCCCTGTGCCTCGAGATCCCGATAGGCCTGGATCACGGTCGCCGGATTAATGCGCAGCTCGGCGGCCAGCTGTCGGACGGATGGCAGCGGCGCAGCGCTGCCCAGCGTGCCGGTCGCGATCGCGAGCCGCACGCGCTCGGCGATCTGCACATAGAGAGGAATAGGACTGCGGGGATCGATGCCGTGAAACACGCAGGTCGCTCGAGTTCCAGTGTACTGGTACAGTATAACACTTGCCCACGACTCGCAAGCGCCGGCCGTTGTGCCAGATTTCAAGCACGACTCAACGAGGAGAGCACATGAGCGAGAAAAAGGCGTTTCTCGATGCCTGGGAGCGCGAGGCAGCCACGACAGTAAAGGTCCTGCGTGCCTACCCCGGCGGGAAAGAAACCATGAAGCCCCACACCACCTGCCGCACGGCCCAGGAGCTGGCGTGGACGTTCGCGTTCGAGGGTGTGGCCGCGACGCAAGCGCTCCAGGCCGAGTTCAAGTTTCCGCCGACCAACATGCCGGCGATGCCGAAGACCTGGTCGGACACCGTCGGCGAGGTCGAGCGTGTGTTCAAGAAGATGGCCGATACCGTCCGCAAGGCGGACGACCAGGAGCTGAGTTCCACGATCAAGTTCTATACGGCGCCCAAGCAAATGGGCGACGTGCGCCGGCAGGATTTCCTCTGGATGATGCTGAACGACATGATCCATCATCGCGGGCAGTTCTCCGTCTACCTGCGAATGGCGGGCGGCAAGGTGCCGTCGATCTACGGCCCGTCCAAAGACGAGCCGTGGCAGTGAGGATTTGAGCGCACAAAACGGATAGAAGTCCACCGGGGGCTCGCGCTAAATTCTCCGCCATGAGTCCCACTGAGCGCTGGCACGCGGTGTTGGCAAGAGATCGCCGGTTCGACGGGGCGTTCGTGTACGCCGTCCGCTCGACCGGCATCTATTGCCGCCCCTCGTGCGCCAGCCGCCGCCCGCGGCGCACCCAGGTCACATTTTTCCCCATCCCCGAAGCCGCCGAGCGCGAGGGATTTCGCGCCTGCCGGCGCTGCCATCCGGCCGCTGCCAACGGCGCCGATCCCGCCGTCGCGCTCGTGCGCGAGGCGTGCCGGGCAATGGCCGCCGGCGAGCCGCTCCGCGGCGATACGCGCCGGCTCGCGCGCGCCTTCAAGCGGGTCTTGGGGATCACCCCGCGGGCCTACGCCGAAGCGCGCCGGGTAACGCGCTTCAAACAGGAATTGAAACGGAGGAAGCACGTGAGTCCCGCACTCTACGAAGCCGGATACAGCTCCACGAGTCGCGTCTACGAACATGCCCACGAGCAGCTCGGCATGACACCGGCGACATACGCCCGCGGCGGCACGGGGATCGGCATCGCCTACGTCACGGTTCCCACACCGCTGGGGCGCCTCCTCGTCGCAGCAACCGAGCGTGGCGTCTGCCGCGTCGCGCTCGGCGACACCGCCTCAGCGCTCGAGGCCGATCTGATCGCGGAGTTCCCCGCCGCCCGCGTCGTCCAGGACAAGAGCGGCAAGCTGCACGGCTGGGTCACAGGACAAGAGCGGCAAGCTGCACGGCTGGGTCACGCCGATACTCGCGTATCTCGATGGCCGCGAACCGGATCTCGATCTGCCGCTCGATATTCGTGCCACGGCATTCCAACGGAGAGTGTGGCAGGAGCTGCAGAAGATTCCGTTCGGGCAGACGCGGACCTACGCCGAGATCGCGAAGCGGATCGGGCAGCCGACGACGTCGCGAGCGGTCGCACGCGCCTGCGCCAGCAATCCGGTCGCGTTGGCGATCCCTTGCCACCGCGTAGTGAGTAAGGACGGAACCCCTGGTGGGTACCGTTGGGGAGCTGAAAGAAAAGAGTGGCTGCTCGAGCGGGAGAGAGCGTCTACCTAGTTCACTGGTATCCAGTAGCTGACCTTCACCGCAAAGAAATTGTCCCCTCGAGCTCCGAACGATCGGGCCAGATCGTCGAAGCCCACTCCGCGCACGACGGACTGCGAGCCATTCTTGTTCTGGGCCCAGACGATGTAGAGCGTGCTGCCGGGGCGCCACTCCCAGCGTAGCACGGCGTTGCTGCGGAATGACAGGACGTTGAAGTCGGGGTTGGGAATCGCGACCGTGTGCGTAGGACCGTCGGTGACGGTGTAGTCGCCGACCGAATCGCGCGTGATCGTCGTTCCGCTCGTGCCGTACTGCCGCAAGTTGAACGTGCGCGGCGCGGCGAGCTCCCCTAATCCGTAGTAGCGGCCGCTTGCGGCGAACGGCTCGCCCCACAGCTCGACCGATAGATCGGGACCGATGGTATAATTCGCGCGCAAATCGATCAAGAACGTGCTTTGATCGATCGGACTGAAGACGTAGCGCGAGCCGTACGTTGCCGGCGATCCGCCCGTATCGACGGTCATCACCCACTGGCGCGGGTGGATATCCCGCAAATAGTTGGGCGTTACGGAAAACTGGAAGCGGGTTGACGGCCGAATCGAGAGCTCGCCGCTCAGCCGGTACGTCTCGGCGCCGAGCTCACCCTTTCCGTAGTAGACGCGCGCCACCCACCCCGTTCGAGCGCCGAACTTGCTGGAAAGGCGCACGACCCAGTTCGCGAATGCGGGCGTCGCCATGGTCGGGCCGCCGCGCGTTTGCGAGTGATCGAACGAGCGCGGCTGGTAGTCGACGTACGAGCTCAGGTCCCAGAAATTCTTGAGTGTCACCTCACCATAGAGCTGACTCTGCAGGACCTGCCGATCGCCCCCAAAGTCGTATTCCGTGAATGCGCTCAGCGTAGCGACGTAATTCTGAAACCAGGCGCGCGGCTTCGTTTGCCGGTAAATCATCCCCGCGAACGCCGTACGGCCATCGGCATTGCCGAGCCGTCCGGCGTCGTTCGGGTCGTACGCCGGTGATTCCCAGCCGTATTCGAGATCGAACAACAAGTTGCCTTTGGTCTTCCGGAACCAGATGTCCGCAACGGAGCCAGTGAACGTGGTGCGGGTGGAGTCGTACGTCAGGTAGCGGGCATCGGGACGTTGGAAGTAGTGCACCGGGGAGCGTTGCACGCGGTTGATGTCACGCGCGTCGCCGCGCAGGTGGGTGAACCCCGTGTAGCCGCGCAGCTCGTACGCGCCGCGGTCCCAGCGCAGCACCCAATCCGCGCCGCCCGCATACGCATGCCTGCTGTAGTTCGGAGCCAGCAGGCTGTCGAGATCACGGTGCACCGTGGTGAGTGTGACGCCGACGACCGACTTCGAGGCACCGAATTCCTGCTGCAGGCGAACGACACCATAACCCGCCGGGGGCGCGACGACGGTGCGGCTTAACGTCTGCGACGCGCTGTCGTAGGTCCGCGCCCATTCGCGCGACGTGACCGCAGTCAGGGCACCGAGTGACATTCCGGTGGCGAGCCGCCCCGTGACCTTGGCGGCGCCGAGGATCGTGGCGTTGTGCGGGCAATCCACAAAATCCCCGCTCGCATTGCAGCCGGGCCGCGCGCCGATGCGGCGGGAGTAGAAATAGCTCGGCCCGTTCCCGCGCAGCAGCTGGTTACCCTCGGTGAAGAAGGGCCGCCGTTCATCGAAGAACTGCTCGAACCCACTCAGGTTCACGAACGCCGGATCGGCCTCGACCTGACCGAAATCGGGATTCACCGTCCCATCGAGCGTGATGTTGGGGCCGAGACCCATCTTCACGTCGGCGCCGACGCGACCGGCAAAGTTGACCCGATCGTTGAACGGATCATCCGGGTGGACGTCGCTCAGCACCCGCGAATCGGCGGCCCCGTAGGGCATCACTTCGAGCCGGCGCGTCGGCTTGATCCCCTCGATGCCCACGAGCTCCCCCATGAACGACGACCATCCCCTACGATTGGTGGGCACCGGGATCCAGTAGTCGTCCTCGCTCGTGACGGGATTCCAGCGGTTGGCGTTGAAGCCCCAGACCTGGACCGCCTGATTGGTGAAGCGGAGCTGCGAAAAGGGGATGCGCATCTCCACGGTCCAGCCGAGGGCGTCGATGTTCGCTTTCGCCTCCCAGACCGGGTCGAACCCCCAGTTGATGTCGTTCTCATCGTCCGATGCATGATACCAGTCCGCCCGCACTCCGGACGCCGAGACGCCGAACGAGTACGCGGTGCGCTTGTCGTGGTAGCTGTCGAACGACACCCACATGCGCTCAGACTGGAAGGTATTGTCGCGGCGTGAAAGCGGCGCCTGGATCTTGGAAGGGTCGCGGCTGAACATCCGCGCGCCGACGTAGATCGCATCGTCGTCGTAGAAAATCGCGATGCGCATGCTGTCGCTGGGAGCCGCACCTTCGCGCGGCCGTTTCTGTACGAAGTCGCTGATCCACACCGCCTGCGTCCATGCCGCCTCGTCGAGCCGCCCATCCAGGCTGATGGACGTGCGCAGGCGCGTCGCCCTGATCTGTTTAGCTGGTGGCGCCTCGCTCGTCTGCAGCGCGACCGAGGCGGCCAGGCACACCGCGACGAGGTTCAATCGCGGGCCAGCGCCTCGAACACCCGGCCGCGATCGTACTGCGAGCTGAGTGATGCTGCGTTGGCGCGGATGGCCGCGCGGATCGTGTCGTCCATCTGTACTTTGCTGATGACCGCGAGCAACAACTCCGACAACTCGTGATCGGACGACATCGTCTTCGCCGACTCCAGCACCGCTAGCACGACCGGCCGCGGCATTTGGCCACGATCGACGATGCTGAGCAGGGTGCGGCCGTGCTCGTAGTCCGAGCTGAGATTACTCGTGGCCGCGAAAAACGCCGGCCGCAGCGCATCGTCCAGCACGTAGGACCCACCGACCTTGGACAGCAGCTCGGCCAGCTCGTAGTCGGAGCCGATCGACTTGGCCGAGGTCAGCACGTCGGCGAGCATGGCGGGGGGGGGTACCCTGCCGGGCAACGACCGCGTCCAGGACCCGCCGGTGTTCGTAGTCGGACTGCAGCGAGTTCGCGGCCTTGAAGAACGCGGGCCGTACCGCTTCGTCGATCGGGCGGGCCGCGTTCACTTCGATCAGCAGGGTCGCCAGCTCGTAGTCGGAGTTGATGTCCCCCGCTGCGTCGAGCATTCCGGCCTCGATGGCCGGCGTCAGGCCAGGACGCGACAACGCGGCGGCCAGCACGCGATGCCGCTCGTAGTCCGAGCTGATCGATTTCGCCGCCGTGACGAATCCCGCCTGCATCCGTTCCGTCAGCGGCTGTGTCTTCGAAACGGCGATCAGGAACTCGGCGAGCTCGTAGTCGCTGCTGATCGTCTGTCCGGCAAGCGTGACGAGCCGCTCGTACCCCGCCGCGTCGAGCTTGCCGCTCTCCACCGCGGCCTGATAGTAGATCCGCCGGGTGTAGTCGCCCGAGAGCTGGCCGAGCTCATCGATCAGCCCTTGAATGCCGCGGTGGTTCAGAATCCAGCGAGCGCGCTCTTCGGCCATGTAGCCCGTGCGCCGGAAGAGATAGGTCATGGTCTCGCTGAACCAGCTCTTGGCCTCGGCGTCGAAGGGCCGAACGTCCCCATCGACCTTGTAGATCCGCTCGCCGGGCCGGACGGTCAGGCGCCGATCGTGCGCCCCATAATCCACATCGACGACCACCTGGCCGCCGTTCGCCACGGACGCGATGTCCGTGAAGTCGTCATTGAATTCGAATTTGCCGACCGAGGACAGCTTGATCGTGCAATTTCCCAGCGTGAAGCTGATCGTCACGTCGTCATTCTCGATCGACGTGCTGGTATGCGAATGCCGTGTTTCGCCCGAGCAGCCGCGTAGTGAATCGGTCATCACCAAGCGCTTCGGCGGGGACGCGCGACGACTCATCGGCATCGGCGAGGGGAGGCGCGTAATGGTGTCGATCGCGCTGGAACGTCCGGCTGGTTCCGCAACTCGGGGCGCGGCGGCCGCCAGCGGCACGACAACGGCGATCGCCGCCAACCAGGCCGGCAGCGCGGCGCGCGCGGACAGCGTGTCGCGGCACCGCCCCGTGTCGAGCACGTCGATCAGCCGGTTCGCGAGCTGTGCCGGCCGCGCCATTGCCACACTGGCCAGCGAGGTCGCCCGCGCCGCACGTAACCCGCGCGCGATCTCGAGCAGATGCGAGGCGTATGCGGACGGCGTGGCGCCGGCGCGCAGCACATGATCGTCGCAGGCGCGCTCGCGCTCTTCACGCAGGCGCGTGGCCGCGAGCCACACCATCGGATGGAACCAGTAGACGGCGCACGCGATACGCGCGACCAGCTGAATGAGGAAGTCGTGGCGCTTCACGTGCGCCAGCTCGTGCAGCAGCACGTCGCGCCTCCGCTCGGCGGTCCAGCTGTCGGCTTCCGCGGGCAGCAGAATCGCGGGCCGGCGAATGCCCCACGTCATCGGCATCGCGGGGCCCGTCGCCTGCAGCAACCGGATGTGGCGGGTGAGGCCCAACTCCAGTGACAGCTCGTCGACCAGAACGAGCCATGCTTCGTCCTCCACGGGCCGTGTGACGCGATCGAGCCACATGATCCGCGCCATCCCGACGGCGAGCAGGATCAGCACAGCCCCGACGCCGCTGAGCCATACCGGGACCACGAGCGTGGTCCAGTCGGGAGTCAGGCGCCAGCGAACCGGCTCTGTTTCTCCGGCGGCGGATGTTGGCGGAATGGTCGCATGCGCGGTCGGTACGACGGGCGGCGCCGGCTTCGGGTCCTGTTCCGACGCTTGCGGAGCGAGTTGCTCGGCATCGAACGCAACCGGCACATCGAGACGGGGCCAGGCGGCGAGGCGCCAGTTGGGCAACAACGCGGATGCGAGGGGCAGCGCGAGCACACCACCGCACGCGAGTGTCCACACGAGGTGGCGCAGCGACGCGGGAGAGCGGCGTAGGAACACCGTCACCACAGCGGCCAGCACGAGAAGTACCGTCGCTTTGACAAAGGCATCAGCGAGGATCGCGATCATATCAGCGGCCCTCCTTCCGCGCGTCAGCGATGAGCTGGCTCAAGCGAGCCAATTCCGCGTCGGAGAGGCGTGTGGAAGAGAGATCGAGCAGCGCCGCGACGGCCTGCTCGGTGGAACCGTCGAAGAACGTGTGCAGCAGCTGGCGAAGCGCCGATGCCCTAGCGCGTTCGCGCGGGACCGTCGGCACGAACACGTAGCGGGGGCCGTCTTCCTCGTGGCGCAGATGCCCTTTCTCCTCGAGCACCCGCAGCAGCGCGCGTACGGTGGAATAAGTCGGCGGATCGGGGAGCTGATCGAGCACCTCGGCGGCGGTGGCGCGGCCGGAACGATAAATCACGTCCATGATCTCCCGTTCCCGACGGCTCAGCTGGGTATTCGTTTCTTTGGACATTGCCGATCCCCCAACGGTTGGATGCTAAAAAATTAGCACTTACTGCTAAGAAAGTAGCATTGGGGGGTTTCTTGTCAAGCGAGGCGGTTGCGGACGTTCCGGGCTTGCCAGAGGTGACGGCGGTCGTGGGCCAGAATGAAGTTGAAGTAGGTGCCCAACGGCACGCGCAGCAGGCGGTTAACCGGCGATGTCAGCCGGACATGCGCCAGATCCAGGCCGTCGGCCTGCCGCACGCGCTCGCCCAGCTGATCCCGAACCCGGGCGAACTCCGGCAGCACCTCCGCGCTGCGGCGGGTCGAGGCCGGAGCGACGCGAATCAGCTTGGGCGCGCGCATGCGCCACTTGGGGGGCGGCTCCATGGATCTCGCGATCATCCGCGCGAACCAGCCATAGCGGAACGGCCCATTCGACGTCTGTCCCTTCTCCCGTCCCTCGGCGATGGAGCGGTCGAACGCCGGCAGTGTCTGCGTGACGCTCACGTTCAGGTGTTGCAGACAATCGAGGATCGACCAGCTGCCTTCGGTGAAATGCCAATTCAGCTGATCGTCGGTGAGGCCGGCCGTCACCGCCCGCCCGTCCGCCTTGATGGCCTCGATCTGATCGAGCATCGACTGGGTGTCAGCATTCATGACGTGCCCTCCTTGCCGGGTCGGGCACACCGGGGTCAGGTTTCGTGACATCCCGGAGGCCCTATGACCGTGTTGGCCGTCCCGCTCCTCGTGCTCTCAACACTCGCACAAACCCCTGCTCCACGCGACCTCGTCGCGCGCGCCGTCACCGCGATGGGCGGAGAGACGGCAGTGCGCGGGCTGCGTGGTTCCGCGATCGACTTCTACCAGGCGATGTTTGCACTTGGACAGGAAGAGACGCCGGCCTCCCCGGCGCGAGCCAATTTGACGATCGGCCGGCAGGTGACGGACTACGCGGGCAACCGCGTGCTGATCACGACCGAGGGACGCAACCCAACCGGTGCCGTCAACAAGGTTCGCCGCGTGATCGCCGGCAGCATCGGGATGACGGAGACCAACGGCGTGCCGGCGCCGGACAACCCCGGGCAGGTTGCCGCCGTCGAACGGTTCATCCGCCGTACGCCGGAACGCTTGTTGATCACGGCGCTCGATAACCCCGCCGCCTTGCGCGCCATCCCCGTCCGGCGTTGGCGTGACGAACCACTGGACGGCGTCCGCTACGCCGCGGGCCTCGATACGCTCGATCTCTTTTTCGATCGCCGCTCGGGACTGCTCGTCCTCACCGAGACGCTCACCGACGATCCGGTCCTCGGCGATCGCGTGACGCGCACCGCGTTCACGCGCTGGCAGGACGCCGGCGGCGTGCTGTTTCCGCGGCAAGTCGATATCGAGGTGAATAACCGGCTGCAGACCCAAAACGTGGCCACGGCCGTCAATGCGAATCCCGAGCTGCCCGATACCATGTTCGCGATTCCCGACTCGATCGCCGCGCGCGCGCAGCGGAGCGACCCGACGCCGCCGCCGGTGGTCGTGACGCTCGTCGAGCTCGCTCCGAATGTGTGGCGCGCCGAAGGCGGCACGCATCATTCGCTGATCGTGGATCAGGGGACTCGCCTGCTCGTGGTCGAGGCACCGCTCAGCGCGTTGCGTATGGAGGCGATGCTCGACACACTGCGCTCCCGATTCCCCGGCAAGGCCGTGGGCCTGGTCATCAATACGCATCATCACTGGGATCATTCGGGTGGGTTGCGGGCCGTACTTGCCGCCGGCGTGCCGGTCGTGACCCAGGCGCGGAACGTGAGCTTCGTTCGGTCAATCGCCACGGCGCGGAAGACCATTCGTCCCGACATCCTGTCACGGCGGCTCGGCCCCGCCCGCCCGCCGCTCCCGGCGATAAGCGGGGTGGAAGACAGTTTGGTCATTGGCAGAGGTGACGGGCAGGTCGTTGCGTACCGCTTTCCCACCGTACACGCCGAAGGGATGCTCGCAGTCTACGTCCCCTCCGCCAGGATCTTGTTCCAGAGCGACATC
>QHUF01000132.1 GCA_003221075.1 Gemmatimonadota bacterium | reverse complement strand
CAGGAAGTCGGAGTCGGGGCGATCGTGCTGGTGGGCGTCGCCGTCTTCCTCGTCGGGATGTTCTACCTGACGGGGCGGTCGCTGCGCACCGGCGGCATCTCCGTGGATGTGATGTTCGAGAGTGTCGCCGGGCTGAAGCAGGGCGATCCCGTCCTCGTCTCCGGCGTGAAGAAGGGCAGGGTCGCGCGCGTGGCGCTCGAGCGGGTGAAGAGCGTGCGCGTCACGCTCGAGCTGTCAAAGGACGTGGCGCCGCGCATCGACGCGAGCGCCGCCGTCGCCGCGATGGACCTGTTCGGCGCCAAATTCATCGACTACAACCCCGGCGCGCGCGAGGAGAAGCTGGCGAGCGGGCGCAGCATCTCGGGGACGAGTACGCCCGACATCGCCGGTGTGGCGCAGGGCGTCGCCAACCGTGCCAACGAGCTGATGGAGAACGCCGCCAACATCGTGTCGGACCGGCTGGGTGAGGACATTCACAATACGCTGCTCGTGACGCAGCGCGCGATGTCGGCGCTCTCGGACATGCCGGAGGGGCCGTTCATCAAGCAGACGACGCGGACGCTCCAGGCGACCGAGCGCGTGATGCAGCGCGTGGACTCCATGCTGGGCTCGGGAACGGGCGCCAACGTCGATTCGATTTCCCGCAATCTCGCGCGACTCACCGAGCACCTCGGGCATACGACCGCGGCGCTCGACACGCTGCTCAGCCGGATGAACCGCGGCGAAGGGACGCTGGGCAGGATGGCGTCCGACACCATGATGTACCATGACCTGCACGAGCTTTCCGTTTCGTTGACGAAGCTGCTCACCGATCTCCAGGAGCACCCGGACAAGTACATGAAGCCGGGGCTCATAAGGGTAAAGCTGTTCTAACCGTAACCTTCCTCGGCACCTCCGCCGCCAGGCCAACAGTCGAACGGAACGTCAGTGGCCTCGCCATTCACCGAGAGGGTGAGACGTTGCTGTTCGAGTGCGGTGAGGGGACCCAGCGCCAAATGATGCGCTACGGGGTCAGCTTCGCGCTTTCCGAGATCTTCTTCACCCACTTTCATGCCGATCATTTTCTGGGCGTCATCGGATTGATCAGAACGCTCGGGCTTCAAGGGCGGCCCGAGCCGCTCTTGCTGTACGGTCCCAAAGGCGCCAAGAAAGTCTTGAGCACGGCCATGCAGCTCGGCGTCGAACGGGTCCCCTTTCCCGTCGAGATCACGGAAGTCAAAGCGGGGGACACCGTGGGGAAGCAGCGGGATGGCTACGACATCTACGCGTTTCCGACTGAACACGGCGGCGGTCCCTCGCTCGGCTACGTCCTCAAAGAGCACGTGCGACGTGGGCGGTTTGATGTCGAGAAGGCGAAGGCCGCCGGGATTCCCGAAGGACCGTTGTGGGGCAAGTTGACAAAGGGCGAACCGATCGAGCTTGCTGACGGCAGAAAGCTGACGGCCGATGGCTTCGTGGGGGCCGCTCGCCCGGGCCGCATCGTCGCGTTCACCGGCGATACGCGTCCCTGCGCGGCCACGGTAGACGCGGCGCAGAGCGCAGACCTGCTGATTCACGAGGCAACGTTCGGCGAAGAGGAGCGCGATCGCGCCCGCGACACCGGTCATGCGACCGCCAAGGAAGCCGCGCAGGTCGCGCTCGCCGCGAAGGCCAAGCGACTGCTGCTCTCGCACGTTTCAGCGCGTTACTCGATCAGCGCGGACGAGCTGGTGCGCGAAGCACGCGAAGTGTTTCCCAACGCGAGTGTGGCGAAAGACGGCTTGGAAGTGGACGTGCCGTTTGCCGAGTGAAACAAGGGCGGTGACTGGTTTGTAGCGATTCGGGTCGTCTGCGTAACTCCAACAGCGAGGACGTATGACGGCCCGTTTTGTGTTACTCGCCATGATCATCGCGGTGCCCGCAAGTGCGCAGCGGGTCACCCTTGGCGCCAACGTCGGCGGCAGCTCGGCCAACGCCGATCTCGGTTCGAGCACCGGCTGGAAGAGCGGCTGGTCCGCCGGCGCGAATCTCACCTATCGGCTTACTTCACGCTTCGGCTTCCGCGCCGATGCCAATCTCGCGCAGAACGACCTCGCGGGCACCGCCACGGTTCCCGGTGAAAAGCGGTTCAATAAGGCCGCCTTCATGGCGGATGGAGTGGTGCAGCGTGAAGAGCTCCCCGGAACCAAAATCATGCCGTACGTGCTGGCCGGCGTTGGTGCGGTACGCGTCCATGACAAGGGATCGGACAGTTCGTTCACGCGCTTCGCGGGCAACCTGGGCGTGGGCGTCGGCTACAAACTCGGCAGAGTCGGGCTCCGGGCCGAGGGCCGCAGTCTGATGTACAAGTTCGACCGGTTCGGTTACAGCAAGACGCAGAACGACTTGCTGTGGCAGGCGGGCTTAACAGTGAAGCTGTAACGCGTCACCGCCGACCGTGGGGCGGGACATTATATTCCCCGCCCCATGGGACCGGTCTCGTTTACGTATTCCGCCAGCATCCCCACACCAATCGACAAGGTCTTCGCGCTGATTTCAGAACCGCTCAGAATGCCCGAGTGGTTGCCGCGTTGCATCGACGTGAAAGCGACGACCACCGATCGAGCGGGCAAAGGCGCCCGCTACAAGCTCACCTTCCAGCGCGCCACCAACCGCCACGAAGCGGTCATCGAAATCATCGACTTCTCGGCGCCGCATACGTTCGGGTGGGTCGAGATCTACCATCGTGCGGGCTCCAAGACTTTTTTCGCCCTCGGCTTTCAGGGCGGATCGACCAAAGTCACTCTCAAACACATCTGGCAGCCGACGGGCTTTCGTTCCTGGCTCAACGGCCAGTTCTATCGCCGGCGCAACGCCCACCGTATGTTCTCAGGGCTGATCAATAATCTTCGCAAAGCGCTGACCCGCTGATGCTAAACGGTCGTGACGCTCCCTTCACGACGAAGCTCATCGCCGTGGGTCTCTCGGTCGCCGGACTTGCATTGGGCCGGGAATTCTTCATCCCAATCGCGTTGGCACTGTGCTTTCAGGCGCTGCTGACCCCGCTCGTGCGTGGGCTGGGACGGCTGCGAATCCCCCCGCCGGCTGGCGCCGCAATCGTGGTTCTGGGCGCGCTCGCCGTGCTCGTCGTCGGTGCTTGGGCGTTGTCGGGGCCGGCAAGCGAATGGGTGGACCAGGCACCGTCGAACATCGCGACCGCGCGGAGAAAGCTGCGCGAGATCGGCCGTCCGCTCGACAGGTTGACCGCCGCGGCAGAGGGGACGCCAGTGCCCGTAGCGCCCAACGCTCCGCCACCGGCCCCAGCGTCCCCGCCCCCGGCCCAGGCGGCACCGGGTCCCGCGGTGCCGTCATTGTTCGCCCAGTTGCTGGGACGCGCGACCACCGTCGTCGCGGGAGGGCTCGAGGTCATCGTGCTGGTCTACCTGATGCTTGCGGCGGGGAACATGCTGTTTCGCAAGTTGGTGAAGCTGTTGCCGGCCCCCGATGATTTGCGCACGGCGACCGACATCCTGAACAAGACTGAGAGGATTGTCGCGAACTATCTGACCATCACGGCGCTGATCAACGTCGGGCAAGGCATCGCCGTCGGTCTCGCCATGTGGGCGATCGGCATGCCCGATCCGTTCATCTGGGGCGTCGTGACGTTCGTGCTCGAGTTCATTCCGTATCTGGGGGGCGTGATCATTGTCGGGCTACTCCTGATCGACGGCTTTTCGGTTTTCCCGGGGCTCGGGCAGGTGCTCGTCGCGCCGGCCATCTATCTCGTCATCTCGATGCTCCAGAACAACGTCGTGTCGCCCTATGCCTACGGCAATCGCCTCAAGCTGAACCCGCTCGCGGTGATGATCTTCGTGCTGTTCTGGTGGTTCATCTGGGGGATTCCGGGCGTCTTCCTCGCCATCCCGATTGCGGCGACGCTCAAAGTGCTGGGCGATCAGGTGCCGCGGATGGGCACGCTAGCGGAGCTGCTTGGCGAGTAGTCCGTCCACCTCCTGCCCGAGGTCTAGAATCTGCCGGCGGATGTCATGACGCTCGGCGGTCAGTCGCAAGAAGGCGCGGCGGCGAAAGAGCAGGATTGCGAGTGCCCGCGTCGCTCCTACCACGCGGTCAAAGCGCTCTGCAAAATGAAGCGCCACATACCCCGTGAGCGGCAGAATCGGCGCGACGAGCACCGCAGCCCAGATCCCCTTCCCTAACCAGACCGCTACGAGGATCGCGGTCCACGTCAGCGGGAACAGCAGCATCGCGCTGAGCAGCTTGACCGTCGCGAGCGCATCCTCCGCGCCCTTGGACATTCCGGTCGCGACCCGTCCCACAGCCCGGTACGCTGGATAGTGAACGAACGCGCCGATCAGCGCCGCGGGCAGTCCCAACGTCAAGAATAAAACGCTCTTGAGGGCATACGTGATTGCGCGCCGCCAGGCGTAGCTGCGTGGCGCGAGGTGCCGCGCATCGAGCCCGGCGGCGCTGAGCGAGGCCTCGTAGCGTTCGAGCCGGGCCTGCAGCTGAGCCGCGCGCTCTGGCCAATGACGCCGTGCCACGTCGTATCCGGCGAGCAGTCGGCGACGCACCTCGAACTCATCGGCCAGCGATGGAGGCCGCGCGGGTGCGTCATCGGCAGCACTGAAGATGTGTTGCGCGCGTGCGATGAGTGCGTGCGCGTTCGCCTCTTCCGCGTCGAGCGTGACCGTACGCAACGCCGCCTCCAGGCGCCCGGTGAGTGCCCGCACCGGCTCGGGCGGAGGCTCCGCCCCCGGGGCTAGGCGGATTCGGTCGACGGCGAACGGCGCGCCGAAGTGCAATAAGGCCACGCTGCGGAACGTCTGTTTGGCGCGGTAATACAGCCCAACCGGGACGATCTCGAGGATCAGGTCAGGAGGCAATGCCGCAGCGGCGCCGAGCGCGATGCGAGCGGTCCCGGTCTTGAGCGGCCGCAGCTTGGGGTCGCTGTGCGACGTGCCTTCCGGAAAAACGGCGATGGTGCCGCCGCGGACCAGCACCGCCCGCGCCGCGTCGAACGTTTCGGCGTTCTTCGCCAGATCTGCGCCCGTGTCCTGGCGGCGGTGCACGGGGATCGCCTCGAACGCGCGTGCGATCGCGCCAATGACCGGCATGTGAAACAGCGGAGCCTTCGCGAGAAACGACACGCGCCGCGGCGCGAGGCACAGGAGAAATGTCGGGTCGATCAACCCGTTCGGATGGTTGAGCACGAAGATCACCGGACCCGTCCGCGGCACGCGCTCGGCCCCGCTGACCTCGGTCCGCCGGAAGAAGATCCGCAGGATGCCGCGAAGCAACAGACGGAGCAGCGCTCTCACGTTGTTTGCGGGATCGTCTTGCGCGACAGGCGCCAGGCCGCGTATGTCCAAATCACTCCGCCGATGAGCACCGCCACCGGGATGATCAACACGGCATCCGCCAAAGAGCGAGCATCCGATATCATCCCCACCACCGAGGGTGAGGGCACGTCGCCGAGGACGTGAATCGTGAGGATGCTCAGCGCGACGGCGGTGGCGCGCATGTGGGGCGAGACCTCGTTGACGATCGCGGAGTTGACCGGTCCGGTGGATGCGAACAGACAGAGCTCCGCGGCGACGATCGCCGGCCAATACACGTAGGGTTGCGGCGCCGCCAGAGCCAGGAATGTGAGCGGAGCCGCGAGGAGCGTGACCGCTCCGGAGAGCCACAGGTATGCCTGCCGTGCAACCTTCAATAGGCGGTCGCCGAACCAGCCGCCCAGATATGTGCCCACGAATCCGGTGACGACCACAATCGCGCCGAACTGCACCGTCGCGTGGGCTTTGGGGATGCCGCGCACGCGCTCCAGGAAAGTCGGCGTCCAAAATGCCAATGCGCCGATCGCGAACGTGTACGCCGCGTATCCCAGGACCGTGAGCAGGTACGGTCGGTTGCGAATCAATGTGTGGTAGGCGCCGCGAGTGCTACGCGGCACTTCGTCGGCCGCGTCCTGGCTGCCGCGCGGTGGGTCGTAGAGCCGGAGCGCCAGGAATGCCAGCACCAGTCCCGGCACTCCCGCCACGAAGAACGCCTGGCGCCATCCGAAATAGTGGTCGACCAGCCCGCCGACGATGTAGCCGAGGGCGGAGCCGATGGGGATTGCGGCGAAGAACACCGCGAACACGCGCCCCCGCTGTTGGCGGGGGAAGTAGTCCGCGAGGAGCGCCGGCGAGATCGTTCCATACGCCGCCTCTCCGATCCCGACGGCCGCACGGGCGGCGAACAATCCGAAGTAGCTTCGGGCCAGTCCCGCGAGTGCGGTCGCGACGCTCCAAATGGCGACGCCGATCGCGAGCAAGCGGCTGCGCGACCGCGTGTCGCCGAACCAGCCGAACAGCGGTGCCGCGAGAATATAGACGATGAGAAAACCCGTCATGAGCGAGCCGAGCTGCGTATCGGAGAGGTGTAGCTCGGAGTGCTTCATGCTTTCGGCGAGGGCGGCGACGATCCATCGGTCCAGATAGTTGAATAGATTTATAAACGTGAGGACGATGAGTCCGACACGCGCCTGCTTGGAGAATAAAGGGAGTGGGGTTATGTTCCGGGCCCTCACGGGGCTGTAGCTCAGCTGGGAGAGCGCCTGGATCGCACCCAGGAGGTCAGGGGTTCGAGCCCCCTCAGCTCCATAATCGCTGCCCCTTGGTGTAACTGGCAACACGCCTGACTCTGGATCAGGAGAGTCCTGGTTCGATCCCAGGAGGGGCAATTCGAGGGCCGCGGCGCTAATGCTTGGGCTGCGACAGGCTGACCAGAGTTGCTGTGGCCGCGGGCCCACCGCAGCGCGACATGAACAGTGTTGAGTCTCCGCGGCACAGCGACGGCGGCTACCAGGGCAGCGTGCCTCAGAGAACATCTTTCTGCCAGCTCCTCCAAGGGCACACCGCTTGCAGTCCCCATGCGTTGCTAGCGTGGCTGGTTCACGCGATGGGTAAGGCGGTGGTGTCGATGACAGAACTAGAATGGGCGCGTCTGAGGGTCGAAGGTCCCTACCCGCTGCGCCGCGGCGCATGGTATCGCGTCACCGAGTTCTTCCCGGATGAAGTTGTAGTGGACGTCAACCGGAAGCCGGTAACCCTGCCGCTGTCGCTGCTCGATGTCCGTGGAGAACTGCCACGCCGCTGGACGATCGTCCCTCGCCCCACCAACGCGGTACGATTGCCGAAGAGCTGGGGCGAGCGGTACGGAGTATGTC
>QHUF01000411.1:2783-7703 GCA_003221075.1 Gemmatimonadota bacterium | reverse complement strand
GGCTATCCGGCGGGGGTCGTGACGGCGAGCATTGGCGTCGCCGAGTACCGGTCGGAGACGAAGGACGAGGACGTGCTGGTCGCTGCGGATCGCGCGCTGTATCGTGCCAAGGCGGCGGGCCGGAATCGGGTAGGAGTCGCCACAGGTAGCGAGCCGGAGGAGCAGGCCACGTGACATCGAATCCCTCGCCAGCCTCGGATGAGCCCAACGTGCCACTCGGCAGTAGCGGCGCACCGGATCCCTGGGGAATCAAGCGGCTGGAGAACCTGATCACGGGGCTGACGGGGGTGCTGTCGGCGCGCGTGGTGGCGACACCGCTGGGCGAGGTGAGCGAGGTGCATGTCCTCACCAAGAGCGACATGCAGCCGAAGCAGGTCGTGCGCAACATCGAGTCGGCGCTGATGGCGCAGCTCGGCTTCAAGATCGATCATCGCAAGATCAGCGTCGCGCAGACCGCGGACGTCCGGCCGATCGAGGCGCTGCAGGAAGAAGCGATCAGCGAGCGCTCCAAACGGCGCGTCGTCGTGTTCAGAAATCTCGAAGTCCGGCCATCCGAGCGGCCGCAGCGCGTGCAGGTACGCGTGACGCTTGCGTTCGGCGAGAAAGAAGCGCAGGCCGAGGAGGTCGGGACCGATACGACGCGCAATCGCGTGGAGGCTGCGGCGCGCGCGGCGGCGACGTGTCTCGACGACTTGGTGCCGGACAATTCGATCGCGCTCGAGGGCGCGACGATCATCGATGCCTTCGATCGGAAATTCGTTTTGGTCGCCGTCCACGGACTCGGCGGCCGCGAAGCGCAATTACTCACGGGAACGTGCGAGATTCGCGAGTCGGCTGAGCGCAGCGCCGTGCTCGCGGTGCTGGATGCCACTAATCGCTGGGTCGACGCCCGCCGCTAAATAATTGACTGTCAACCGCTTAGGCGTCTTAGCGTCTTCTATCACCGTAGTTCTCCCTCCTGCCTTCCCCCTTAAGGGTTAATCCCATCTAGCGGACTTCTCGTTTTGGCGGTATTTGGTATTTCGTGGCTCCTACTAGAAGTAAGCGCTATTGGGGGACGCAGCGTGTTGCGCGTGTGCTGCAAGTGACGCCGGCGACGGTGGCGAGCTGGATCGACCAGGGTCACTTGAAGGGACATCGGACGCCTACGGGACGGCGGCGTGTGTCATCGGCGGATCTCGCGGAGTTTCTGCGCGCGCATGGCATGTCGGTGCCGAACGAGCTGCAGGTGTCGCGCGAGCGGCCGGTCGTGGTGGTGGTCGAGGACGATCCGGGATATCTCAAGGCGCTGGTGCGGACGATCGAGCGTGAGGCGCCCGACGTGGACGTCGTCGAAGCGACGACGGGTGTGGACGGCCTGCTCGAGATCGGCCGGTTGAGTCCCGACCTGGTGGTGCTGGACTATGCGTTGCCCGATTTGAATGCGGTACAGGTGGTGGAGCGGCTGGTAGACACGTCCAAGCGTCTCACCGCACCCGTGATGATCGTCACGGGCGGAATGCCGGCGACAGCCGAGAATGAACTACGGCAATTGGGCGTGCGGGCGATCGTCAACAAGGTGGATGGTATGGGGGTGGTTATCGAGGCGATGCGTCGTGCGTTGCAGTCGTCGCGGAAGGTTGCGTAGGACTGATGAATCGTCATTTCGAAAACAGGGGGCCCCTGGTCACCGCTAGCTAGAGCGGAGCAGAGCGGACAGTAGACGAGCGGAGCGTCGGGCACGCTATAGAGAGGCGTGCCACTCCTAGGCGAGGCTGTAACACTCGCTGGACCCATTAAGGGGGTGACGCTCGATGTTGCAACTGCTCGCGGTGCTGTTCACAGCAGTGGCGAAGTTGTTTTTCGCAGATGGGCTTTCCCAAATCTAGTGATGACGTGGGGTCCCTCTCTTTTTTTATGGCGACTGCGTTTCGAACGGGGAACCGGGCATGACTGAAAAGCAGCCGCAATTTGATCGCACTAGTTTTCGTTTGCTCCTGGTTGTCGTGTGCGCTGCGGCCGCAACCTTGTTGGCTGTCACGAACTGGTACATTCCATCGTTTTCAGATCGCGCATTCTGGAATGCGCTCGCTGCGCTTACGATCTTGGGAGTCGCCAGCGACTCATCGTTCATACCTTCGCCCCGCATTTCCACCTCCGGGATAGGCTCGTCGGTCGTTTTCATACCCTTCCTGGCAGGGGTGCTACTCTTCCCGCCTCCGTGGCCAATGCTGATTGCGTTTCTAACGGGGCTCGTGTCTCAGCTCGTTGTCCGACGAAAGACATTCGTCCGCGCCGGGTTCAACACCGCACAATACATGTTGCTCGTTGGTCTGGGCGGGCTCGTTTACTCAGGGCTGGGTGGCCACGTGGGGTTTGACAAGGTTCAGGTGAGCTTCATTCCATTTGCGGCGATGGTGCTTGTCTTCTTCGTCGTGAATCAGATAGCCGTTTCTCTGGCTGTGTATCTAACTACCGACATACCCCTGCGGGAGGCTTGGAACAAGATTGCGGGCGACTCTCTGTTGTACGATCTGGTCTCAAGTTCTCTCGCTATCGTCCTTGCGTTCCTCTACATCCGTTTCCAGCTTGTCGGGCTCGCTGCTTTAGTCCTGCCTCTATTCTTCATTCGTCACATGTATCAAATGAACCTCAATGTGGAAAGAGTAAATAGAGAGCTGCTCGAGTTGATGGTAAAGTCAATTGAGGCCAGAGACCCATACACATCCGGTCATTCTTTGCGAGTTTCCGAATACGCACGTCAGATAGCACGGGAAATCGGTCTGACACCAAGACACGTCGATCAGATTGGGACGGCGGCATTGCTTCACGACGTCGGAAAGATCTACGAAGACTTCGCGCCGTTACTGCGAAAGGAAGGGCGCTTAACGCCAGAAGAGCGCATGTTGATGCAGGCCCACCCCGTTCGAAGCGCTGACCTCGCAAGTACGATCGCGGAATTCCGAGGAAAGGTACAAACGGATATTCGCAATCATCACGAAAACTTCGATGGCACTGGCTATCCGGATGGTTTGGCCGGGGAAGGGATTCCAATCGGGGCGAGAATCATAATGGTTGCCGACACGCTCGATGCAATGACGACGAGCTTGTAGCGATTGTAACAAAGTCCGCAAGCATTCGACGTCTGCTCGGACCTCACACTACAACCGAGACGACCGCACTACTCAGCATGGAGTCCACGACGCGTGCGCGGAAGACGGGTGTGCGGAGCTGATTCCCGAATAGTGGGGTTTGAGAATCCGCGTAGTGTGCCTCCGGAAGTCGAATCGATCACGGCCGAATCAAACGCTGGTAAGAAGCCTTGAAGAGTGAGTAGTTCCCTCCGGCCTCGTAGACCCAGCGTTTCGAACGTTTCGAGATCACGCTGCGTTTCCGCGCTTAGTTGGCCCGTGTCCCGTGTTTCAAGCCAGGCTTTGGCCGCCAGAATGTCGAGGTAATGAAAAACCGACCTCCCCTTCCACGTTGATCCCCGAGAGAAAACGGTGTGATACGCCTCATCGACATGACCCATATGGGCCATTTTGAACGTGCGCATTTTCCAATAGGCGCCGGGCATTAGTACGGCGTCTTCACGGCCTCGAGCGACGCTCTCCATCTGGCTAATCAAATCAAGTGCGAGGCCCGTGTTACGACGCATGAGGGCAAAAGATGCGGCTTCGAGTAAAAAGGTAAGACGAAGCTTCCAGCGCTTCTGAGGAGCCAACCAGCGCCTGGCGCGTTCAAGGCATTCCAGGGCGGCATCGGCCTGTCCCAGCAGCATATAGGGATCTATCAGGTTAGTGTAGGAGATTAGCAATCCACTGCTTGATGAAGCCTCACCATAACGGACACTCATCTGTCCGTATCGAATCGATTCGTTGTAATCGCCCCGATTCATGTGCACGGTGCACAGGTTGGCCGCAATTATTGATACTCGTGCATCATCGCCCACTCTTTTGTCGAGCTCTAACGCGAATGAAAGCGCGCGAACAGCGTCATCAGGTCGACCCAAGAAATGACTGGCGATGCCCATTCCTGAGTGAATAAAGGCGAGTTCCGCCGCGTTCGCACTAGCTGAACTCATTTGTAGATAATGCTGCAGCTGTTCAAATGCCTCCTTGGGATCCCCCAAGGAGAAGCGGCAAAACGCCTTGGTTGTGATCGCCATTGGGATCTTCGTTATATCGGTTGTTTCAGCGAGCGCATCGATCCCTTCTTCTGCTGCGCGAATCAGATTCGACAGTCCCTCCTCGGTTCCCGCTCGCGCGCACTCGAACAGAGCCTTTGCAACTAGGCGCGGATCAGCCGTATCCATCGCAGCGTCCAAAGCTGCCTTGGCTACTTCGCCGTACCGCTCCCCAGACTCCCGGTTTACTTGGAACTCGGCCGATGCCCGAAGCATGGCAATCTCAGCACGCTCAAGGACGTTCAAATCTTGCTCCGCTGAGAGCTGCTCGATGATTGGAACCGCAGCTCCGCCTTTAGATTGATCGATCAGCGCCTTTGCCAAAAGAAGACGGAACTGCTTCACGCGAGACCGCTGGTCCAATGCGAGAATAGCTTCGAGAATCTCTTGTGCCCCATGTGGGGCCCCCACCGCCAATACGGCTTCCGCTCCCTCAATAGCGAACGGTCCAGCTCGGGATACGTCATTTCCACGTAGGTAGTGCCAAGCAATCTCAAGGCATATCGTTTTGTCATCGTGAGGGTGACTCTGCACTAATAGATCAGCCACGCGACGGTGTAGATGCTGTCGAGTAGCACCTGCGACACCGTAGTATGCCTGTGCCCTTATCAGCTCGTTCCGAAATTCGAGATCCCCGCTTACCTCTCGTAGGTATCCTTCATACGTCAATCGTGACAACGCCTCGGCGGCATGGCCCGGAGACAGGTCGATCGCAGCATAGAGTACCACCTCATTAAGACGCCGCCCGAGGATTG
>QHUF01000411.1:0-2761 GCA_003221075.1 Gemmatimonadota bacterium | reverse complement strand
GAGTGCCTCCAGATCGTGAAGAAGAGACGCCGAGCCGTGATTAGCCCATTCGCGAGTAATCAATTCGATGGCGAGCGGATTACCACCACAGACTTGAGCGATCCGCTCAACTGGTGGATCAGATTTCCCCATTGTTCGAGTCAGGCGCCTGACGAGTTCCTCGGTTGCCTCCCCAGGCAGTATCCCAAGCTCGAGAGTGCGCAACGTCGTAATGGCTTGGTCTGACGCAAATGCCCACGGAGCGCTGGAAAGGCGTAATTCACTTGTACGACCAGTAAGGACGAGTAGAACTCGCGTGTCGCCAAGCTTCCGAGCGACAGAATGGAGAATCGCTGTGCTGGCATTATCCGCCGCATGTATATCATCTACGACCAGCATCACCGGACTATCAGCCGCCGCCGCCGTCACTGTCTTAAAAAGCGCGTCCGCAATCCTCAGCGGCATCAACTCCGGCGACCACTCCACCGGCTTCGGCACACCCGGAAACGCCTTGAGAATCTCCGAACTGATCCTCGTCAGCTCACTCAATGCTTCCGGGTCCGCGCTGCCAATCGCCCGCTGCGTCGCCAACTGCTTCACGAGCTCGCCGAGCACTGCAAACGGCAGCTCCCGCTCAGCATCATATGCCTGCGCGCGCGCAACGACGGCGCCTTCCATCTGACAGGTCGACGCGAACGCATTGACCAGCGTCGTCTTGCCGAGAAGCGCCGATCGGCACGCTCGGCTGGGTATCCCGGCGTGGTCGCCCGAGTGGGCGAACGGCGGCCATCCCGCAACAGATCCGCCATGCGGACCAACTCAGGCCCAGGCTTGGCGCCCAGCTCCTCGGCAAGCTGCGCCTCATAGCGCCCGAACGCCTTGAGCGCGCCGCTGCGATCGCTCGCCCACGCGCGCGCTTCCATGATCCCGCGAATTCCCTCTTCGGCGAGCGGGTCGAGGTCCTGCAAGCGGGCGGCTTGCGTTTCGACCGTCGGGAAATCACCGATCCGGCGCGCGGCGTCCATCTGGCGCACGAGACAATCGCGAATCTGCGGGGTCAGGCGCGCGCGAGACTCGCCCTTCCAGTCCTCGAACGGCCGCGCGTCAGGAATCTCGAAGGCGTCTAGGAATGGACCATCTATACTGGCGTCCCCGGTCGGCAGATGCGTGACGTCCACGTCGATCCAGCCGGCAGCCAGTCCGACAGTCGCGCGCTGAATTACGACCGCCTCGCGCGCGATCTTCGCCTTGATGACGGAAAGCCCCTGCGCCAGGGAATGATTCGCATGTCGCGGCGGCGCTTCCGGCCACAGCAGATCGGCGAGGTAGTCGCGCGTGAACTGTTTGCCCGGTTCCAACGCGAGACGGACGAGCAGGGCGAGGTGCTTACGCGTACGAAACCGCACTTGCTCGCCAGCAACGGTGAACAAGGCGGGACCACCAAGGCTGTGCAACACGAAGCTGTGAGTCACATAGCGGCACGCATTCTATTGATTCACCATCAGGATTACTCTGCCGAATCAACAAGATTAGGCTGCCGAATCAACGGCCTGTCAACACGTTGATTTACTAGTGGTTGGAGGGGCTCAACAGGGGGTTAGGGAAGCACATATCAACAGATCACTTGCATGGCCAACGGGCGGCAATCAACAATCGGGTCGACGCGATCCGGTTCCTCCTGGCACACGGCGCCGCGATCGAAGCGACGAACTTCACCGGCTTCACCGCGCTCCATCACGCGGCGGAATACGGATCGCTCGATGCGGCCCGCGTGCTCCTGGCGGCGGGCGCCGATCCGAAGCACACGAATCTCGAGGGCGTCACGCCACTGGCGCGTGCCCGGCAGGAAGGCCACCTGGATGTCGCGGAGCTGCTGGAAGCCCGCCGAGCGCGGCGTCAGACCAAAAGACCCGTAGGGCCTTACTGCTTCGACCGGGCAGCCTCCGGCACCGACGCCGAGTCGAGCATCATCGCCGCCGCCACCATCATCGTCCAGACTTTCCCGCCGTTCCCGCCCGCCCGGTTGTCGATGCGGAGGCGCCGCAGGATCGTCGTGGCATCGTCGTCGTAGCGGATCTCGTCGCCGACAATAACGACCGTGGTGATTGAATCCGAGCCGAACAGCATCGCCCGGACCTTGCGGGCCGTCTGGCCTCCAAAAGTCGACTTCCTGCCCTGATCGGCCTCCACAAACGAGGGCGTCGAATTCGTGACGCCGAGGCCGGTCTGCGTGAACGCGCTGACCACGGCGTCCACGGCCTTGTCGCGCGGCAGGTGGAGATGCAGGGCCAGCGAGTCGATCTTTTGTGCCTGCGCCTGACTACCGAGCGCGCCAACGAGAATGATGGTAGTGACGGCGAGAGCGCGGAGGGTCACGAAAACCTCCCTTCGTGGCGGTGCAAGGAGAATCCGAGCCTAAACCGTAGCACCGAATCTCGTGTTCAGCAACGCGCTACGGTGCCGGCGTCAGGCGCGATCGTCACGAGCCGGCTTCATGCAGCTCGCGGAAAGCGGCCGTGAGTTCCGGCATCTGATGATTGGCATTGAGACCACTCGGCTGCGGCAACAGCCATAGCCGCGTCGGCCCGAGCCGCTCTGGCTGCGGTCCGACCAATGCCCGTGGCCGCCCGAAAGCAGCCCGATACGCGCCAATCCCCACGACCGCGACCCATTCCGGCCGATACCGCTGCACCTTCCGCTCGAGCCGCCGCCCACCCGCAACGAACTCTTCCCTGGCCAGCTCGGCGGCAGTCGCGGTCGCACGCGCCACGAGATTCGTGAT
>QHUF01000131.1 GCA_003221075.1 Gemmatimonadota bacterium | reverse complement strand
CAGTACCTCCGGGTCATCCACGATCGCCTTGCCTGGCTGCTCGTCGTGATCGCCTTCATCATCTCCCAGGCGGTCCGACTGAGCGGCCTGGAGCCGGTGCTGGTGGCGCTCGCCGCCGGCTGCGCGCTCCGCAACACCGTGCCTCGTGAGGGCGAGCGCGTGCGAGACGAGCTCAAGCGATGCGCGATACCGGTCTATGTCGTATTTTTTGCGCTCGCCGGGAGCGGGCTGCAATTCGAGGTGCTGGGGGACATGTGGCCATGGGTGCTGCTCCTCGTGGGATTGCGGGCCGTCGGTCTGTGGGGCGGTTTGCGCTGGGCGGGCCGTCACCCCGCGGTCGGCGACGTCTGGGCCAGGTATGGGTGGCTGGGGTTCGTTTCGCAGGGTGGATTGGCGTTCACGCTCGCCGCGGTGTTGCGACGGGCGTTTCCGGAATGGAATGTCTCGCTGGAAGCGCTGCTCGTGGCGATGATTGGCGTGCACCAGCTGGCCGGGCCGATCTGCTTCCAATGGGTGCTACGTCGCACCGGTGAAGTCACAGAGGAGGCGCATGCTCGGCAAACACCTGGTACGGTTGAGCTCTTTGCTGGGGATAGCGGGGGTAGTCGGGGCTTGTAGCAGCGGCACGGCGCCGCCGATCCGGCGCTGTACGGCCGCGGACGCGGCCGTGACCTTATCGGTCGGTCAGTACGTCTCGATCGACCCCGGTCCCGTTTCTGGATGCTCGGTCTTTCCGGCAACGGCCGCGCTTGCGGCCGAGTATCTGATCGTTCCGCAGCTCACATCGGGGATTCCGGGTCAAACGGCGGCCTTCCGGCTCCACGGGGATACGATCCTCCCCGCGCCGTCAGCCCCAGTCCAACCAGCCGCCGAGCTGAGTCCCGCGGAGCGCTTCCACACCTACCTGCGCTTAGGCGATGAGCGGCGCTCGTGGGGCTTTGCTCCCGAATCTGGCGGGGGGAGAAGGCCCCAGGCGTCGAGCGCGGCGGCTCCGCCGTCGATGAACGCCCTGCGCACGTTCCAAGTGTGCGCCACGACGGACTGCTCGCGTTTTGACAGAGTGGGCGCGCGCGTACGTGCCCTCAACGGCAAGGTCGCCATTTTCGTCGATACGCTGGCTCCCGCCGGCGGACTCGATTCGACCGCGCTCGCCAGTATCGCCACCACATTCGATCAGCGGCTCTACGCGATCGATACCGCCGCGTTCGGGCGAGAATCGGACATCGATTCCAACACCGTCGTGCTCGTCCTGATGACCAACACGGTCAACAAGCTGGTGACTAGGAACGAGTGCAACGCCAGCGGCGGCGCCTTCGTGGCGGGATTCTTTTTCGGCTTCGATCTCGATCCGGCATTCCGGAACGATTCACGCTCCAACAAGGGAGAGGTTTTCTATTCGATCGTCGCCGATCCCGGCGGCACCCTCAGTTGCTCCCATTCCACGTTGGATGTGGAGAGGTTCGTGCCGGTGACGTTCGTCCACGAGTTCCAGCATATGATCAGCTTCAATCAGCACGTGTTGGTGCGTGGTGGTACGGGCGAGGTTCTGTGGTTGAACGAAGGGTTGTCGCATTATGCCGAGGAGCTGGGGGGACGGAGCTATGCAACCACGCCTGACGCACAGGTCAGCGATTGCATCGTCACTCCTGTTACCACGACGGAGTGTCGCTTCTACATCGGCGATCTCCTCGACGCATACGATTACCTCGTGGATTCGACCGGCGTGCATTTTCTGTTGCCGACGACGGGGATCGGTTCGCTGGCGGAGCGGGGCGCCGCGTGGCTCTTCGTCCGCTACACAGTTGACCGGTATGCGGCCGGTAGCACGAGCGCCGCCTGGAACACTCTGACCCGGTCGTTGGTCGGCACGGCGCAGACCGGCGCGCAAAACATCGCGACGGTCACGGGCGATCCCTTCCCGACCGTCGTCAGCCGTTGGGCGCTGGCGAACTACCTCACCGATGGCGGCGGGGTGTCGCCGGAGCTCAAGTACGATTCGTGGAATCTCCACGCGGTGTATGCGTCGCTCAACGCCCAGGATAACCATTTCCAGAAGCCGTATCCGCTTGTGCCCCCCACCAGGGCGGGGCGCGTGATAAACTTGAGCGCAACGCTCCGCGCGGGGTCGGGGATCTATCTTTTCGCCACTCAACCCGCTGGCGATCCGGGCTTCACGCTCAGCTTCACCGCGCTGAACGGCGCACCGATCAACCCCGCGACGCTGCCGCGCCTGAATGTGATACGACTACAATGAGACAGACTGATGGGCTGATGGGCGGTCGGGCCGCCGTGGCGCTGACGGTTATCGCGCTGCTGCCCATCGGCCCATCCGCCCATCTGACGGCTCAAACCGAAGGCTCCATCCTCACCATTCTCCCCGGCTCCACACGCTCGGCCGGACTCGGCGGCGCCGGGGCGGCCCTCGTCGGCGACGCCGGCGCCTTATTCGCGAACCCCGCCGGCATCGCCACCATTCGACATCTCAGCATCGAGGGGTCGTACGAGCCCTACCTGGCGGGCAGCGCCGTGTCCGCCGCGGCGCTCGCGCTGCGCGTGCAGCGCTGGACGTTGGGCTTCGGCGCGCAGGCGCTCGACTACGGGTCGGAGGCCGAAATCGTCCCCGACCCGGCGACCGGCGGGCGGCGCGGTATGCCCACCGGCGCGTCATTCCATCCGTACGAAGCGCTGGCGACGACGTCGCTCGTCTACCGCCGCGGGTTCGTGGCGCTCGGTGTCACGGCCAAGTACAATCGCGCGCAGATCGGTTCGGACGTGAGCGATGCCTGGGCTGGTGACGTGGGCATGGCGATGGCGGTCTTCGACATCATGGCGATTGGCGTGAGCGTCCAGAACCTGGGCGGCGATCTCGGGAACGGCGCGTTGCTGCCACGGCGCACCCGCGCCGGGCTGACGCTCAACTATACCGACCCGCAGGGCACGTTCCGGCTGCTCACGACCCTGGAGGGGCAATGGACGCGCGACCGCAGCGCGGTGCTCATCCAGGGGATCGAGGGCGGCATCGTCACGGGGGGTGTCGGATTGGTCGGGCGCGTGGGATACGCGACGCGCCCCACAGTCACCGATGCATCGCGCGTGACCTTCGGCGGCGGAATCGTGCTCGGGCGGCTCGCGATGGACTACGCGTTTCAGGCATACGACGGGCTCGGCGGCGGAACGCATCGCGTGGGGCTGCGATGGACGCCCTGACCGAGCGCGCGCAGCCGCGCTGGGGCCGCCTCCTCAAACGCATCCTGGTGATCGCGGCGGGTGGTGCCGTCGCCGCGGTCGCGCTCCTGCTGGCGGTCAGCGCCGACGCGCGCTACATCGCGCGCGCCGGCATCGAGGAGGCGCGCCTGCTGCTGCGCCGCCGCGCAATCGACAAACTGATCGCCGACACGACGACACCCGCGGCGCTGCGCCAGCGATTCGCGCTCGTGCGCGCCGCTCGCGCCTACGCCGCCGATTCGCTCGGCCTGGCGGTGGGGAAGACGTACACGACCTACGCGGACGTGGGACGGGACACCCTGCTGCTCGTGCTGTCGGCGAGCCGCCGCGACAAGTTGCGCGAAATTACCTGGCGCTATCCGATCGTCGGCATCGTTCCGTACAAGGGGTTCTTCAATGCGTCGCGGGCGCGCACGGAGGCGCAACGGCTCGATGTAGAGGGGCTCGACGTGTTCCTGCGGCCGTCGGGCGCGTTCTCCACGCTGGGCTACCTGAGCGATCCATTGTTCTCGACGGCGATGAGTCGAGACACGATGGAGCTCGTCGCCACCGTGATTCACGAGCTGGCTCACAACACGTTGTATGTGAAGAGCCAGACCCCCTTCAACGAGAGCTTTGCCAGCTTCGTGGGGTATCGCGGCGCGGCGGCGTTTTTCCGCTCGCGGCACGACACGCTGGACGCGCGGCGGGCTGCGGCCCGGTGGCGCGACGAGCGCACGCTGGACGTGTTTTACGCCGAGCTGGCGCGCCGTCTCGATTCGGCGTACGCGGAGCCGTTGAGCGGAGAGCGGTTGGAGCAGGTGCGCACAGCCCTGTTCGGATGGGCGCGCGATCAGTTTCGCGGGGCGGTCGGCCAGTCACTCGAGACGTACGACTGGCGGTGGTTCGCCCAGGCACCGCTCAACAATGCGGTGATCATTGCCGAGCGGTTGTATCGGATGAATCTGAATCTGTTCGACGAGATTTACCTGCAGAACAACGCGGACATTGCCGAGACCATCCGGGCCATTCAGATCCGCGTCTTTACGCAGCCTGGCGATCCGTACCAGGCGCTATACTCGCGGCCGGGGATGAAAGTCGAATAACTGGCGGCCAAGAGACAACGGCGGCGGTCTGGCGGTCAAACTGCAAAGGCGGCGGTCGGGCGGTCAAGAAGCAAATGCGGCGGTCAAATGCGCTGGCCGGCGTGAATCTGATTAGCCTCCCCGCAGGGTCCTGTTCTATTTCTTTCCTTCATGATGCCGTATGAGCGGCTCCATGCGTGGAAGGCCTGCGATGATCTGACGGTTGCCGTCTACAAAGCGACGGAGAAATTCCCACGTCACGAATTGTATGGATTGACGTCTCAAGCGCGACGAGCGGCGTTTAGTTCTGCGGCCAACATTGCCGAAGGGTCCGCGAAGCGTGGTCCCGCAGTTGGTTTTTGACCGCCCGACCGCCGCTGTTGTTTCTTGACCGCCAGACGACCGATCAGTTCCCGCGCAGTCGCTCCGCATCCGCAACGCGCTGTAGCGCGATCCCGTAGGCGGCAGTTCTAAACGTCACCTTCTTTTCCTTCGCCAGATCCCGCACAGACGTGTAGGCCTTCGTGAGCGTGGCTTTGAGCTCGCGATTCACCTGCTCGTGCGTCCAGCGGTACTGCTGGAGGTTCTGGGCCCACTCGTAATAGCTGACTGTGACGCCGCCGGCATTGGCGAGAAAGTCCGGAATGACCGCGATCCCGCGCTCCTCGAGAATCCGATCGGCCGTCGGCGTGGTCGGCTCGTTCGCGCCTTCGACTACGACCTTGCAGTCGATGGTGGTGGCATTTGCTTCTTTGGTGATGACGCCGCCCAGTGCGGCGGGAACCAGCCATTCGCAGGGGATCGTCCAGAGCTCGTCATTCGTGATGCGTTTGCCGCCCTTCCATTCGGAAACCGGTTTCCCCTGCGCGCTGTGAGCCAGCAATCCCGGAATATCGAGTCCCTTGTCGTTATAGATCCCGCCGGAGACGTCGCTCACGGCGACGACAGTCCCGCCCGCTTCACTGTCGAGAAGCCGTGCCAGGTGGCTGCCGACGTTGCCGAAGCCCTGGATCACGACGCGTCCGCCCTTGAGCGGGACCCCGAAGTCGCGCGAGTACTCCTGCATCACGTACATCACGCCGCGTCCGGTTGCCTCCTCGCGGCCGAGTGATCCTCCCAGCGCGACCGGCTTTCCGGTGACGACCGCCGGGGTGTAGCCCTGCCGGCTCGAGTACTCGTCGAGGATCCAGGCCATCACTTGTGCGTTGGTGTTGACGTCGGGCGCGGGGATATCGCGGTAGGGGCCGAGGACGATGGCGATCCGCTGGGTGAAGCGCCGGGTCAGCCGCTCGAGCTCGAGCTTGGAGAGCTTCTTGGGGTCCACCGTCACGCCGCCCTTGGCGCCGCCAAACGGGATATCCATCAGCGCGGTCTTCCACGTCATGATCGTGGCGAGCCCCAGCACCTCGTCGTGATCGGCTTCCGGGTGATAGCGGATCCCCCCCTTGCACGGCCCGCGCGCGCCGTTGTGCTGAATGCGGTAGCCGGTGAAGACCTCGATTCGGCCGTCGTCCATTCGCACGGGCACCTCGACCTGTACCTCGCGGAACGGCGACATCAGGATTTTCCGCATGTACGCTTCGAGATTGATCAGGTCGGCCGCGCGGTCGAACTGGTTTTGGACGATCGCGCGGCCGGACATCGGCGCACGACTGGGGCGCGGCTGGTCAGTTGTAGTCATAGGATTCGAGAGTGGACAGGCTGAAGCCTGTGCTCGGCCGACACTGTCCTTAAGGACAGCGATTGCCGAGCACACCCTTTAGGGTGTGAAGTCACGTGGGCCGCAGCCGACGCCCCGCGAGTCGAGCCCCGGCGTTGCGTGCTTCGTTCACCGCCTGGGCGGGATTGGGTGCGCGCTCGCGGCGCGTGCCGGCATCGGTCAGCACGCCGACCACGTCGGCGGTCACGGCCGGGTGTGCCTCGGCCGGATGCTCGAGCGCCAGCACGAGGCCGGTCGACGCGCTGGCCAGCCGGCCGACGATGCCCGTCCACGTCTTGTCGGCGACGAGTGGCCGCAAGCCGACGACGAGCGGACAGACCGCGGGATCGAATCCCGAGGGCGTGACGAGCGGCGCTCCCATCCGGTCGGCGAGCTCATTACAGGCTGGGAATTCGGGGCCGAGCAGGATGACCTGTCCGAAGTGCCAGTCGCAGTTCGCCGCTACCTCCGCGAACGTCGCCACAATCGTCTCGTCGCTCGGCGCCACCGGCCCCGGGGTCGATGCCAGGACGATGCTGCCCGTATCCGCAAACCAGCGCTCGGCCGGTGTCAGGTCATCAGGGCGCCGGGGCGCGTAGAAGCCATAGCGGTGTGTCGTCGCGATCTCGCGCTCGGCATCGACGCGTTGCTCGGCGTGCTCCGCCGCCTGGGCGGCGCCTTCGAACGCGACTTCCGCCGCCTGATACCGGCCTGCTTCGCGCAGGACCTGGCCCCGGAGCTTGAGCGTGTCGGTATGGGGCTCGAGCGCAAACGCGCGATCGAGCGCCAAGAGCGCCCGATTGCGGTCGCCGAGCTTGTACGCGGCGTAGCCGAGCTCGTGCCACACCAGTGCCAGGTCGGGATCGACTTCCACGGCGCGATCCAGCTCGGCCAGCGCCTCGGGATAGCGTCCCAACTCGGTGAGGGCCGCAGCACGCAGCGTCAGCGAGAATCCGGACTCGCCGAACGTCACGCGGGCACGGTCGGCAAGCTGCAAGGCCTCGACGCCGCGGCCGCTGCTGCGCAGCAACTCGAAGTACTCGGCCCAGCAGGCCTTCAACTCCGGTTTCGCGGCCAGGAGCGCGTCGTACGCGGACTGTGCATCGCTTGTCCGGCCCTCGCGCGCCAGCCAGCGCGCGCGCGCGAGCGCCCGTTCGCTTCGGGCGTCTGGAAACAAATCGTAAGACGCGGTCGTCCGCATGGCGCACAAATCTACCCGGGCCGCACTCGCTGGCTAGCTGCGACCCATCGGTCTACATTTCTGCCGCCATGGATCAAGAGCGATTGCTTCGCGAGCTGAGTGAGTTCCTGCGCATTCCCTCCGTCTCGACATTGCCGGCACACAATCAGGATTGTCGCGCGGCCGCTGAATGGGTCGCCGCCGAGCTGCGGCGCCTCGGCTGTCGCGACGTCGAGTTTCTCGGCAGCGACACGCATCCGGTCGTGTCGGGCAAAGGCCCCGATGTGCCGGGAGCGCCGACCCTCATTATCTACGGCCACTACGACGTGCAGCCGCCCGATCCGCTCGCCGAATGGACCAACCCACCCTTCGAGCCAACGATCCGCGACGGCAAGATCTACGGGCGTGGCGCCGCCGACGACAAGGGTCAGGTCTTCTGCCTGCTCAAGGCGATCGCCGCGTCGCCGCGGCCGCCAATCAACTTCCGCTTCTTGATCGAAGGTGAGGAGGAGTACGGCTCCAAGGTCTTGTTCGACCTGTTGAAACGCGAGCCGCAGCGCGTCCGCGCCGACGCGGTGCTCGTCGCGGATATGTCGTATGTCGCGCCGGCATGGCCCGCTGTGTACACGACGCTGCGCGGTCTGTGCTATGCGGAAATCACCGTGCGGACATCCAAGACCGATCTCCACTCCGGCGAATACGGCGGTGCGGCCCCGAACGCCCACGAGGAGCTTGGCCGGCTGCTCACGCGTCTGAAGGGCGAGGATGGGAAGATCAACATCCCCGGCTTCTACGCGCCGGTGAAGCGGCCGTCCAAGGCGGAGCTTGCCGCCTGGAAAAAGCTCCCCTTCACCGAGAAGGACTTCCTGCAGAAGCGTGTGCAAGGGAAAGCCCTTGTCGGTTTGAAGAAGTACTCGGTGCTCGAGCGCCTCTGGGCGCTGCCGACGTTCGAGATCCACGGGATCCTGGGCGGCTTTACGGGCGAAGGCGCCAAGACCGTCATTCCCGCCGAGGCGACCGCGAAGGTGAGCATGCGGCTCGTGCCCAATCAGAAGCTGGCGACGGTCGAGCGACAGCTCGCCGCGGCGGTGCAACGACTTGCGCCGAAGTATGTCACGGC
>QHUF01000130.1:9748-20060 GCA_003221075.1 Gemmatimonadota bacterium | reverse complement strand
CGCCATCGAACGAGACGATCGCGCCCTGGTCGTAGCCCATGAGCATGCGCTTGCCGTCGGTGGGGTCGATCCACATCACCTGCGGATCGTCGCCGCCGGGCGGGCCGCCTTTGAACGCGGTGAAGGAGTTGCCTCCATCGATCGACTTATACGCCGTCACATGGAACGTGTAAACGATGTCGGGATTCTTCGGGTCGACGAACACGCCGCTATTGTAGCCGCCCTGGGCGTTGGCGATCCGCTTGTCGTCTGCCGCCATATGGCGCCACGCCGTGCCGCCATCGTCGGAGCGGTACAGCCCGAAGTCGCCGATGACATAGACGCGCTGCGCGGGGGTCCCGATCCCTACGGCGATGGACACACGACCCGTGAGAGACGGTAAGCCGCCGCCCACGATCTCGCGCCACGTGAGGCCGCCGTACGTGGACTTGTAGAGACGCGAACGCGTCAGCGCCGTGTCCGCGTTGGGTGGGTTGCCGGCACCCGGTGGGAAGTAGCGGAACCTCGTTGCGGCGAAGATGACGTCAGGCGCGTCTGCCGCGCGGGCGAGCGTCCCGATTCCGGTTTTGTCGTCGAGGTACAGCGTCTTGACCCAGGTCGCTCCGCCGTCGGTAGAGCGGAACACGCCGCGCGCGTCGCTCTGGGTCTGGAAGAAGTTCCCCAGCGCGCCGATCAGGACGAGATTGGGGTCGCGCGGGTGAACGAGGATGGACGTGATCTGCTGTGTGCCCTCGAGGCCGACGTGCCGCCACGTGCGTCCGGCATCGGAGGACTTGTACATCCCGTCTCCCAGCCCCTCGAAGAAGGAGTTCAGGTCTCCCGCGCCGACGTAAATCACATTCGGGTCAGACGGAGCGACCTCCACGGCGCCTATCGATGATATGGTCTTGATCGAATCGAAAATGGGGTACCATGTTTCTCCCGCGCTCGTTGTCTTCCAGACACCACCGTTCGGAGTGCCGACGTAGAACACGCCTGGCTGTCCGATTGCACCCGACGCCGCCGAGATGCGTCCGCCGCGGAAGGGCCCGACGTTGCGCCATTCCAGCCCGGAAAGGAGGCGGGGATCGAGGGACTGCGCTCGGAGCGATGTAGCCCCGAGCGTAACGGCGCAGAGCACCAGCAGGGAAGGTGCGCGCATCACGGGCTCCGATGTGAGGGAGACCGTTCCTACGCTACAGGGTCTTGAGAAACGCCACCAGTGCCGCCCGGTCCGCCGCCGGTAGCGCCTTGAACAGATCGCGCGAGCGCGTGCCCTCGCCGGCGTGCATCTGGATCGCCTCTTCCGGTGTTTTCGCTCGACCATCGTGCAGAAAGTGCGTCGCCAGTCTCATCCCCATCAACGGCTCGGTACGGAACTCGCTCGGCGTCGCGAGCCCGAAACAGATGTCCGCCAGATCGGGACCCATGTCGTGTAACAAGAGATCCGTGTAGGCAGCGACTTCCTTGTGACTCAACGCCGGAATTGGGTTGTCGCCGGTCCGCAGCGCCGGCACGTGACAACTCGTACACCCCGTCTGTGCGAACACCTCACGGCCCCGGCGCGCTTCGCGGGACTCCTTGAGCTGAGCGGGCGGAGCGAGCAGTCGCACAAACGCGTCGGTCAACTCGAGTCCGCGGGCGCCGAGCTCAGGGTCGGGCGCCGGATCGGTGCCAGTGGGAAGTGAGTCGCCGCCGACGGTGCCCTCCACCGGGACGGAAGGATTCGTGATGCCGATCTCAGCTTGAAATGCGCCGTCGGTGAACTCGCGCAGCGTTGGAACGAGCGCCTTGCGCCCGAAACGTCCCAACCGCCCATCGAAGAAGCGATTTGGGCGGCCGGAGATGCCGTCGTGATTGCGGTCGTCAGGATCGGCGTATGAGAGAATCACGGAATCAGGGAGGGCATCGAGGAGCCCGAAGCCGAAGACGTCGGGTGTGGTACGCTCGGCGACTACCGTGGCGCTNNNTGGCGCCTGCGTGCTCCGGGTGAAATACGGTCGCGTGATGTTCGACTTCATCGCCGTTCGCACCGGTGACGGGGTCCTCGTGACACTCCCCGCAGCCGCTTGCATTGAACAGCGGACCGAGACCGACTTGCGGCGTGAACGTGCTGTCGAACACGGCGCGACCGCTATCGAATCGCGCCCGCTCGGCGGCGGACAGCCCGGGCAGCGGGTCGCCCGGTTGCGGCGGCGGCCGGCGGCACGACGCGGCGCTGCACATGACCAGGAGAGCGATCCAGCAGCGTGTCATGGGACGCCTGCTTCCATACGGCCGATGCGTTCGATGGTATACGCGACAAAACCCGTCGGCCGGCCCCCGAACGAAACGCGGATCACATCGCCGGGCTTCAGCGCCGCCAGGTTGATCGGCGCGCCCTGCGTGCCTTTCCGGTCGGTGATCGGTATGGCGGCGGGCACCTGCAGCCGCACGACGCGCAGGGCGAAGCCGACGCCGGTCGTAACCTCGAGCGTGCGGGCACGCGTGTTCACCCTGCGAATTGCGCCCCGCACGCTGTCGTGCGGGGCGGTGGGCGCGACTTGCTGTGCCGTGAGGGCAAAGGGAACGAGCAAAGAAGCGAGGGACAGCAGCGTGATCCGACGCATTAGCTCCTCCAGGAAAGGCTCTGGAGGAGTACCCCTATTCGGTCGGCGGGTGCCGGATCACTCCCATGAACAGAATCGTCCCCGACAGGTTCTCCCGCAGCGCGAAGATGAACGGCCTATCGATCACGATGTAGGGCGATGCGCTCGTGACCCCGAGCCCGACCGAAGTCACCGCCGCGGCCACCGTCCCCTCCTCATTCACGTCGACGTACGTCTTGTGCTTCACCTCCGTAATGGCCAACTCGGACGGAACGTGAATGCGCGTGAAGTCCGCTCTGTCATCGAAAGCGCTACCCATGCCGAGTCCCGCGAGGGACGGAATCAGGTTCAGATCGTTGGTGAGCTTGAACTTTGGCAGAAAGACCTCGGCCTTTGCGCCCTCCAGGCTCGCGGTCCACTCGTTCCATTGCTCGGGCGTCAGCGCATCGACCAGACGATCGACGCTGCTGGTGTCGCGCGGCAACACGATGGTCATCGAGAATGCGGCGCCACCGTAGGGCAGATCCACGATGGTGGCGTATGGCCGATCGGTCACACGGACGTCAGCCTCGTGGCCGTGGGTCATCGTCGGCACATTCACCGTGGTGCCGTCAGGAAGCCGGAATCCTCTGGGCTGAGTGAGATGCGGATCGAATTGCTCGGTCCAATCGCCCTTGAAGTAGATGGCATTGATCAGGTAGAGCCGCATGTAATCGGGAATCTTGTCGACGATCCTGTCGATCACGCCGTTCGTCTCGTGATTCACCCAGGCGTTGATCGTCGCCGGCGCCGTGGGGGAGCTGAAGTCGAGGGCGGTCACCTGAGCATCGTAGTAGGTGTGGTTGGCGTCGAGGAACGGCTGTTCGATCGTGTACCCCTGTAGGTACCAGATCGAGTTGGCGATCTGGAACCGCACGTGGGGATCGAGCTGGCGCAGCAGCTCGATCAGGCTGCGATACGACTCGTTCACCTCGGCGACGCTCATCCCGTCGAGCTCGAGCGTCGCGCGCATCGAATCCTCCGTTATGCCGGCCGCGCCGTTATAGGTCATGGCGAGCGCCATCGCCACCGACAGCGGCGACACGAACAGATTCTTCAGCGTATCCCGGGTGTCCGCGGTCGCCTGCTTGAGCAGCTTGATCGCAAACCGGTTGTCGGCCTGGATCAGCTGCCCTTCTTGAGTCGTGAGCGCACGCGGCAGCGCGGTGATGCGGGGTGGGGGACCAACGGGATCCTTCGAGCAGGCAACGGCAAACAACACCAGGACAATCGCGGGCAGACGCAAGAGCTTCATGACGGCCTCCTTGTGTAGGCTATACCCACGCGGCCGCCCTGAGCGTCACCGGGCTTAGTCCCTGTGCGAATCGCGTTGTATGTTGCAACTTCCCGTTCGTCTCACTTCATTGGAGGCACATGCGCGCTATCGTCGCGGCCCTGGTTTTGTTGACGCTTCCGACCGCCGATTGGGAGTTGCTGGGAACTCGCCGCGTGAGCTTCTCGCTCGATCACGACGCCATGATCATCGGAGCCCGCCAAGGCGGATTCACGGCGATCAAGATCGAGGTCGTGGGTGGCAGCCTCGAGATGTACAACATCAAGCTGACGTTTGGGGACGGAGAAACGTTCTCGCCCGAAACCCGCATCTTGTTTCAGCAGGGCTCCTGGAGCCGCTCGATCGATCTGCCGGGCCCCGTTCGGATATTGCGTCGCGTCGATTTCTGGTACCGAAGCAGGCACCGCCCAGTCCGTGGCGCGGCCACCGTGCGGTTGTTCGGCCGCAAGTGACGGCGGTGCAGGCACTGGTTTTCGGGTACGCCATTCTCAGTCGAATGGCGTACGTGTTGTTTGTGGGATTGGCACTGCGGCGCCAGGAGCGGAACGGCGTGCACACCGAGCCGCGCGAACGTGCCGCGGCATTCCGGCGCTTCCGGCGGACGGCCGCGGTCATCATGAATCACGACGCGTTCGCCTTGGTGGTGCTGTGCCTCGCGACCCGCAACACGTGGCACCTCGCGCTGCCGGCCGTCGCAACCGTCGCCGTCGGCGCGCTCCTGGTTGTCATCGGGCTGGGCACGAAGCTCTGGGCCGCGCGCACGCTGGGCAGCGACGCCTACTACTGGCACAATTTCTTCGATCCCGAAGCCGCGATCGGACCGGTCTCGACGGGCCCCTACCGTTTCATTTCGAGTCCGATGTATACGATTGGATATCTCCCGACCTACGGGCTCGCGCTGATGCTGCGCTCGCTGCCGGGACTCATAGCCGCGGTCTTCGCCCAGGCCGCGATTCTCACGTTCCATTACCTGATCGAGAAACCGCACTTCCAGCGCCTGCATCGCTCTAGCTGATCCCGGCGCGAACGCGTCTATTCTGCCGATCATGCGACGCCTTGTCTTTCTATTATATGTCCTTGCCGCCGGCTGCCACCGGAGTGGCGCCGCCCCCGACGACCAGGACGTGGCGACGCCGGAGCAACATCCCGACGAACACGCCGCGATGGCTGCCGAGCATGCGATGGCCGGAATGGTATCGAACGAGGACCTGCACATGCGGCTCACGCCGCAGCGGCCTCCAGGCGCGGGCGATTCCGCGCGTGCGGCGGAGGTCCTCGCGGTCATGCGGCGCGAGCTCGCCCGGTATCGCGACGTCCATGCCGCGGAAGCCGATGGCTTTCGCAACTTCATCCCGGCCGCCGCCGCGCCAGTCCAGCACTTCACCAAGCTTCGTTGGGCCTTTCAGGCGCGGAACGGGCTCGACGCCGCCCGGCCGACGTCGCTGCTCTATCAGCGCGCGGTGGACGGCGGTGTCACGCTCGTGGGTGCCATGTTCACTGCGCCGCCGCAAACGACCGATGCCGAGCTCGATGCCCGGATGCCGCTGAGCGTCGTGCGCTGGCACCAGCACATCAACTGGTGTCTCCCGCCGCTGGCCGACGCGCGGCGGCGCTGGAGCGAGACGAAAGACGGCCAGCCGGTCTTCGGTCCGAAATCACCTATTGCGACGGCGGACGCGTGTGAGGCGGTCGGCGGGCGGTTCCGGCCGCGGCTGTTCGGCTGGATGGTGCATGTAATGGCATTTTCGGGCGGCGATCCATGGAATGCTGGCCACCACTAGGGTCGCTTGACGGTCTTGCCGGCGCGCGGTAGCACTAGTGCGAACGGTCACTCCTACAGAGGCATGATTATGCGACGAGTCGGCAAATTACTCGCAGGTCTGGCGATCCTGCCGGCGCTGCTGCTGGCGCAGAATGGCGCCATTCGCGGCCGCATCGCGGATGCCGCGGGCGCGCCCCTCGCGCGGGCCATGGTCGCCGCCGAAGGCAGCGGCCTGCACGCGACGAGTGACGATCAGGGCCGCTACGAGATCCGCGGCGTGTCCGCCGGCGCCTACCTGCTGCGCGTCCGGCTGCTCGGCTACCAGCCGCGCACCGCGCGCGTCGTGGTGGACCAGAGCGCGGTCACCCAAGACTTCACCCTCACTGCGCAGCCGATCAGCCTGTCGCCGGTCGACGTGGTCGTCGGCTCGCGCGCGCGGCACACCGCGGCGGAGCAGCTGGCGGTGCCGGTCGACGTGTTCACGTCGGAGGACATGACGAAGCAGGGCGTGACCGAGACCGGGCAGATTCTGCAATCGTTGGCACCGTCGGTGAACTTCCCGCATCAGAGCGTCACCGACGCGAACGACATCGTGCGGCCGTTCACGCTGCGCGGCCTCTCGCCCGATGAGACGCTGGTCCTCATCAACGGCTGGCGACGTCATCAGATGGCGCTCGTCAACACCTTCGCGTACGGCATGGGCGCCGGGACGACTGGCGTGGATCTCAACGCCATTCCCTCGAGCGCCATCGACCGCATCGACGTGCTGCGCGACGGCGCCTCGGCGCAGTACGGGTCGGACGCGATCGCGGGCGTCGTCAACCTGGTGCTGAAGGAAGGGGAGTTCACGCCATTCCTGAACACCAGTATCGGTCGATATCACCCGGACAATTACGCGGACGATGGTACCACCGCGACTCTGAACGGCGGCTGGGGCATCGGCATCGGCCGCGGCTCGCTCGGATTGTTCGGCGAGTTCCTGGATCGCCAGCCGACGAATCGCGCTTGGCCTGATCCGTACGAGGACGCGGGCACCGGCGTGACGGACTCGATCGTCAACGGCCGCATCATCGTCAAGCGGAATGCCGCGCCGCAGCCGAACCACCACTGGGGCGACGGGCTCGAGAAGGACCTCGTCACGATGGCAAACTTCCGGCTCCCGCTGAACGACAAGGGCACCACGGAGTTTTACAGCTTCGGCGGTTGGAGCTATCGCAAAGGCACGGGCAACGGCTACCGGCGCTGCGCCGTGGACTGCGCGAGCTTCATTCAGGGCCGCAACTGGCCGCAGATCTACCCCTTCGGCTACCTCCCGGAGTTCGCGCCGACCGTGCTGGACAATTCGATCGTCGCCGGGATCCGGACGGTCGCGAGCGGCTGGTCGATCGACCTCGGCACGTCGTACGGCTACAACCGGTTCGATTATCACATCCGGCACACCCTGAACGTGTCGCTCGGTCCATGCCTCGACCCGGCCAATCCGTGCGCGCCGGGCCCGGACAGCACGTTGGGCACCGCCGACGACATGGCCAATCAGACGGCGTTTTTTGCGGGCCGGCTCAAGCGCGACGAGATGCTCGTGGGCCTGAACGCCGCGAAATCAGTCAGCCTCGGCCTGCGCGAGCCGGTCAACGTGGCCATCGGTGCCGCGTTCCGGCGTGAAGGTTATCAGATCACGCGCGGCGAGCTTGCATCCTACGTGAACGGCCATCACCTCGGCCCGGATAGCTCGGCCGGTCGCCCGTACTCGCAGGTCTTCCCCGGCTTCCGGCCGCAGGACGAGTCGAATTCGCACCGCACGAACGCGGCGGTGTACGCCGATCTCGAAACCAATCTGACGCCCAAGTTCCTCGCGAACGTCGCGGGGCGGTTCGAGCACTACTCCGACTTCGGCTCGCTGGCGATCGGCAAGGCCGCGGTCCGCTTGCAGCCCTCGCGCCAGTTCACGGCGCGCGCCGCCCTCAGCACCGGGTTCCGGGCGCCGGGACTGACCCAATCGCATTTCAGTCGCGTGAATACGAACGTCATCGGCGGTGTGGTGACGGACGTGCTCATCGTGCCGGTGGCCGACAGCGCGGCGCGACTGTTCAACTCGAAGCCGCTGCAAGCCGAGAAGTCGGTGAACGTGAGCGCCGGCTTTGCGTTCAGTCCCAATGACAACGTCACGTTCACGGTCGATGCATTTCAGATCAAGATCAACCACCGCATTCTGCTCAGCGCGACATTCGCCGACAGCGTGACGCAGGCGATCTTGGCAGCGAACAACTTTACGGATGTGAGCGGCCTGCAGTATTTCACGAACGGCCTCGACACGCGGACGCGTGGCCTGGACATCACCGGGGCGCTGCGGATGAACGCTGGCGCGGGCACCATCGATTGGACCGCGATGGCGAACTACACTAAGACGGCGATCACGCACCTCGATCCGCGTCCTGCGGTATTCAACGGTACGCCCTCGACCGTTGGCGGCATCATCGATTCGGTGACGTACATCGCCATCACGGAGGAACGGCCAGACTGGCGCGGGACGTTGACCGGCGACTACAACCTCGGGCGCGTGCACGCCTTGGTGCGCGGATCGTATTACGGCAAGTTCTCGTCGGCGCAGCCCGGATATTGCGATCTGTGCCGCGAGCGCTACGGCTCCAAGACGCTGTTCGACGCGGAGATCGGGTATCGGTTCGCCAGCGTCGACCTGACGCTCGGCGTGCGCAATCTGTTCGACACCTATCCCGACAAGCCGAGCTCGCAGGTGTTCGTGGATTCGTTCAACGATCGCTCGATGGATTTCAACAACAATTTCGGGACGTTCCCCTGGGCGGCGGCGTCGCCGTTCGGTTACAACGGCCGCTATTTGTACGCGCGCGCGGAAATGCGGTTAAACAAGTGACACTCTTCTCGGAGGAGGGTTCATGATTAGCCCCGCAAGCCGTCTCCTGAGCATCGCCGCTTTCGTCGCCCTGTTGTTCGGGGCCCCGGGGATGGCGCTGGCCCAGAACGGTCGGATCAGGGGTGTGGTGCGCGACTCGCACGCCAGCCCACTCGCGGGGGCCGTCGTGCGGGCCATCGGTCCCGGGCCGGCGCGCCGTGCCACCACGTCGGAAGACGGGAGCTACAGCCTCACTGGCCTGGCCGCGGGGACATATACGGTGTCGGCGTCACTGCCCGGCGTGCGCACGCAACAAAAGACCGGCGTGCAGGTCGCGGCGGACGCGGAGGCCCAGGTCGACTTCGTCATGACGGCGCTCGAGCTCGAGGCCGTCACCGTCACCGCGATGAAGCGTGAGGAGCAGTTGATCGACGTTCCGCTCTCGATCGCCGCCCCGACGGAGCAGGCGCTGCGCGTGCGCGGGGTCGACAACATCGAGCAGGTTGCGCAAAACGTCGCCGGCTTCAGCGTGCAGAACCTCGGGCCCGGCCAGAGCCAGCCCGCGATCCGCGGGGCCTCGTCAGGCCAGATTTCGCGCGACCAGCCTGGCGTGAAGGAAGAAGTGGGCGCCTATCTCGACGAGTCGGTGATTTCGCTATCGCTGTTCACGCCGGATCTCGACCTGTTCGACGTCGGCCGGGTCGAGGTGCTGCGCGGTCCGCAGGGCACGCTGTTCGGCTCGGGCTCGCTGGCCGGCACGGTGCGCTACATCAGCAATCAGCCGGAGCTCGGCAACAGTAGCACGTTTGGCGAGGTGGGCGTGACCGCCATCGACGGCGGCGACCCGGGCAGCATTGCAAAGCTCGGCTTCAATGCGCCAGTTGGTGATAAGGCCGCGTTCCGGATCGTGGGCTATAGCACGCGCACTGGCGGGTACATGGACGCAGTGCAGCCGAATCTGCGAGTTAACCAGAACGTCAACGGCAACGACCGGACCGGTTTGCGCGCCGCGCTCCGGTTCGCCCCCACGAGTCGTTTCAGCATCACTCCACGGTTGGTCTATCAGCGCTCGAAGGCGGACGGATGGAATCGCATCGATGCTTTCAACATCCTCGCCAATCCGTATACGACGACCCGACCGAAGGTGACGCTCGGTCCTCGGCAGCTGTTCACGCAGATCGAGGAACCCGTTACCGATAAGTTCCTGCTGGGCGACGTCAACCTGCAGGTCGATCTCGGGGCGGCTACGCTGACGGCGGTCACGTCGTACACGCACCGCAACATCCTGGTCGTGCGCGATGCGACTGCCCTGTCTGGCAGTGTCACCGGCGGGACTTTCGGGCTTCCCGAGAATATCTACACACTCGATTCGCCGCTCTATGACCACACGAACTCCATCGTGTGGACCCAGGAGGTGCGCTTGGCCGGTAGTCGGGATCGGCTGCACTGGCTGGTGGGTGCGTTCTACAGCAACAACAAGCGGGGCTACGGGCAGGACGTGTATGTCCGAGGGTTCGACACGCTCGCTGCCCCCATCTGTTGCCCACCGATCATCCCTAACCCTCCTCGACCCTATGGCTTCACCGCCGGCCCGCTGGCGGCGAAGGACCACCTGTTCTTCTCGGATCTCCATTACAGCCTGAAGCAGACGGCCGTCTTCGGCGAAGCGACGCTCGGTGTCACACCGAAGCTCGACCTCACGGGCGGCGTTCGCTGGTACAATTTCGACGAGGATCGGACGCAGTTCTTCGATGGCTTCTTCGTGGGCTACCTATCCCTGC
>QHUF01000130.1:0-9730 GCA_003221075.1 Gemmatimonadota bacterium | reverse complement strand
CCGCTTTGCTCGCCATCGGACACAATCACGTTCGGCGGCAGAGGCTCTTGGAAAGACGAAACCGCGTGGAACTACGAGGCGGGAATGAAGTCCCGGTTTGCGGGCGGCCGCGGCTCCCTGAATCTTTCCGCGTTCTATATGGACATCAAGAACTTGCAGCTGAATCTGACCGCGGGTACCTGCTCTTCGCGTCTCGTGTTCAACGTCGACAAGGCGAAGAGCCAGGGACTGGAGTTGGAGGTCACCGCTTCCCCCAATGAGCATTGGGATCTTGCGTTCTCGACCGGCCTCAATGACGCGAAGCTCCTGTCGACCGTGACGACGACGGATACGCTGGGCGTGACGACGGTCGTTGGTGGTGTGAAGAAGGGGAATCGCCTCCCGAGCGTGCCGCGCGTCCAAGGGAGTGGCTCGATCACGTATTCGTTGCCGATTGGCGTTTCGCGCGTTTCCGTCAGCGGCAGTTTCCAGTATGTCGGGTCGCGGTACACGCAAATTGACGATCTCACCCCCGGCATCGGGACCGTGAACATCGCGGCGTTCGGGGCCAACATGGGCGGACCGATGACGCAGCCCACGTTCACATTCAATCCGCTCCTGCCGGCGTACAGCCTCTTCAACTTCCGCGTCGGGTTGTCGCGCACGGGCTGGGAGGGCGCGGTCTTCCTCAACAACGTGACCGATGAGCGAGCGCTCCTGGCATTGGATCGTGAGCGGGGACTGCGCGCGCGTGTGGGATATCTGACCAACCAGCCGCGTACGCTCGGGGTGTCGCTGCGCTTCAATTATTGAGATCTGCTGAAATCGAAACCGCCGGACGGCAGCACGCCGCCCGGCGGTTTTGACTTTCTGTCGACCCGACGCTTACATCCTCGCCCCCATCCCCGCGCCGGCGCCCATCCCGGCTCCCATTCCAGCACCTTCCGTGTAGAACTTGGCGCCGATCACAGTCGCCAGCGTCCATGACACCAGGCCAACCACCGTGGTGGTGATCATGAGATTGTGTGGCATTGTTCCCATCGGCCACATGAACAGCGTGACGAGCAGTCCACCGACGAACCACGCGGCGATGCCGGCTTTCGCGGCCGTCACGGGGCCTGCCCCAAACCGAGGCCGGATCGCGGCGTAGAGCCAGACGAGGAATACTCCGGCCACAAAGTCGAGCACCACGAAGTACGGGATTTGAGCATTGGTGATGGCGGGCTTGTTGATGGCCTGCATGGCCGCCGCCATCTGGTCCTTGAGGACCACACCGAACTGCACGTAATCGACGATGTTCAGGAAGAGACCCGCGATGAGACCACCGACCAGCACCTTCTGCATGTTGATCTTCCCCATCGAGCACCCCCTCGAGCGAGAGGACAGCATCGAACCGGAGCCAACCTGCCGCCGCCACGGTACGGGCTCGGACGGGAATCGTCAAGTCACAGCACGTTCAAGACCGCGACCACCCCACCCATCCCGTCCGAAATCGTGGCCACGCCACCGGGCACAACCCAATCTTGGCCATCCACTACCAGGTTGAAGTAATAGGTGCCCTGTGGGAGACGCAGCGCCGCCTCCCAGATGTCGTCGCCCACCGCCCGCAAGGCCGCAGGCGTCCAGGCATTCCAGTTGCCGGCGATCGCGACCGACCGAGCCGCCGGCATCCGGAAGCGCACGACGACCGTGTCGGCACCGCGATGCGCCGCCACGAGCGGCTGAAGGAGCGGCTGCACCGGTGCCGTTCGCGTCATGCCCGCGCGCCGGACGGAGAATACGCGGACCGCCCCCGCGACGAAGCCCGCCTGCGGCAATCCCTGGAACGGGTCGCGCAGGTAATTGCCTCCCGACGCTTCGACGGCGATGGATGGTGTGAGAAAATACTGGAGTGTCACGCTGGCGGCGCCCGACGATCCGTAGGTCGGGCTTAACCGACCGCTGACCCACAGTGAGCCGACCGTACGCGCGCCGTCGAATGCGACACCTCCGACGACGTCCGTATACCAGTCGCCGAGGAGCCGCGTGGCTTCGGTGGTGAGCGAGATCTGGGTGGCGTCGCGCTGCCACCAGGCGCGCCCGCGCAGCCGCAGGGCGCCGACGCCCGGCACGTGTTCGATCACGCCGGTCACGATTCCCGCTCCGAGCGCGATGTTGCCGCGGAGCCCCTCGATCATGGCGGCTCCCGATCCGGCGGCAACTCCATCAGATCGCGTGCTGCCTGAGATCGTCGCGCCGACCGCGGGACGGATGCCGGCTGTGCCCACGGGTAGCGTGGCCCAGAGATCCGCCCGACCCTGGCTGGCCCACACGCCGCTCTCGAGCAGCGATACTGCTCCGCCGACGCCGAGGTATGTAATTGGAGAGAGACGCTGCGCCGCGGGCGAGACCGTCAGCGCGCTAAAACTGGAACCGCCCGCGTATCGGACGATGCCCGTCCCAACGCCCAGCGACGCCTGCCGTTGAGCGCCGAGCGTTGCAGGCACGAGCGTGAGCAGCGTGAAAAACGAAACCGGTCCCATGCGCATGGGACCGGTAAGATACAGCCGCTACAGCAATCGCTCGTTCAGGGGCGTCGGGGGTTATTCCCGCGGCCCTGGCCTCCCTGGCCGGCGTGGTCGGGCCGATGCGAGGGAGAAGCGGGGGTGGCCGGCGTGGCGGGGGTAGCCGGCGTCCCTCGGGTTGCCGGACCGCCGTCCGCGTTGGGCGTGGCCGGCGTCGCATGCGTCGCGCGCGTCGGGGATGTGGCCGGCGTTACCGGGAGGTTGTCCAGCCCGACGGCCTCACCACGCACATGCGTCGCGCGGCGCGCCATCGCCGCCTTCTTCGCCCTTGCGATATCGGACGGCTGGGGGCTCGGGACCGGCGTCTGCGCCGTCAGCAGCGACGGCACCAACAGAGCCGGGATCAGCAGCAGTACTCGCTTCACGCAACCTCCGAATGGACGACGAATCTTCCTGCTTGCTCGGTTCCGCCAGTGCCTGCTCGGCGCGCGCGAGCTCTCTCGCCATTTCGCGCAACCATGTCCAAAGGCTGCGGCGCACCGGGAACCGCTCGGCGGCAAACCACAGCTGGGTAAAGACCTCGCGCACCACACGTTCGGCCTGCGTGGGCTCGACCAGCATCCCATAGACCTGCGCATACAATGAGGACCAGTGGCGCCGCTCTACCTCGATCAGCGCCGTAGAGTCCCGCCGCGCGAGCCGCTGTAACAGCTCGGCATCTGAGAGGATTGGGCGCTCTTCACGCCACGGTTGGGCCCCTGGCATAGCGGACATGGCTTCGTAAAGATTGCGGGGCGGGGTCGTAGGTAACGCATGTCACAATGGGACGCCGTGGCAACCGTTACCAATTGTCTACGCCACAACTCTTTAGCGGGAGAAGCTTTGCGCTCAGGGCCTCAGGCGGCGGACGGCGAAATCGTTCGGGCGGTGCTGGCAGGGGATCGCGAGAGCTACGCCCGGCTGGTCGAACGGTATCGCGACCGCTACGCGCGCTATGCGGCGCGGATGCTGGGCTCTGCGGACGCCGCCGAAGACGCCTTGCAAGACGCGTTCGTGCGGGCGTACGATCAGCTGGCACAGTGTAAGGATCCAGACAACTTCATTGGCTGGTTCTTCCTTATTCTGCGCAATCGCTGTTTCGCCGAGCGGCGCCGCAACCGAACCTCGGCGTCGCTGGAAGCGGCGAATGATGTGGCCGCGGACGATCGCACGGATGGCGGGGCCGAAAGTGCCGAGCGCCGCCGCGCGCTTCAGGTGGCGCTGATGGAGCTGACGCCGGACCAGCGCGAGGTGTTCGTCTTGAAGCATGTGGAAGGGTTGTCGTACACGGAAATCGCGGAGCGCTTGAGTACGTCGGTACCGTCACTGAAAATGCGGATGCATCGCGCGTACGACACACTGCGCGAACTACTGAGAGATCACACATGAGCGGGCACGACTTTCATCCTCTGGTCAAACAGCTGCTGGACGGCGACATCACACTCGCCGACCTGCCCTCCGAGCTGCGTGTGGAGGGCGAAGCGGCGCTGCGACTGCTCGCTGCCGTCGATCGCACGGAGATTTCGATGCCGGCCGTCACCTGGCGTGTCATGGCAACGCTGGAACGCCGGCGTCGTCGTTTCCTGCCCTGGCTGCTGGCGCCCGCGCTCGCGATCGCGGCGGCGCTCGTCATTTTGCTCCGGCCGACGGCACCGGCGCCCACCGCCGCACTCGTCACGGTTCGCTTTGTCCTCGTGGCGCCCGACGCGAAGCAGGTCAGCCTCGCGGGCACGTTCAACCAGTGGGACGCGCACGTGACGCCGCTGGTCCGCACCGGCGCTACGGGCGTGTGGACGGCGACGCTGACTCTCCCGGCGGGACAACACCAGTACGCCTTCGTCGTCGATGGCGTGCGGTGGGTGCCCGATCCCGGAGCCCCGGCCGTGGATGACGGCTTCGGCCGGCGCAACAGCGTGCTGACGTTGTGATGATCGCACTCCTCGCGCTTCCACTCACACTGCTGACCCTGCAACAGCCGGCAGGGGCCGGCATCGCCCAGCGACTCGCCGGACGCGTGTCACCGGCGCTTGGATCGCTGGTCGTGGAGCTCGGGACCGCTGCGTCTGCGCGTGGTCTGCCGATCGATCCGCTGATCGAGAAGGCGATCGAAGGGATCGCCAAGGGCGTTCCCGCCGAGCGCGTCGCGACCGCCGTGCGCCTTGTCGCGACGCAGCTGGACACGGCGGCCGCCGCGTTGCGGGAGGGTGGCGCAGTCGCCGACACACTCGAGATCGCCGCGGGCGAATTTGCGATTACCGCGGGACTGAGTGGTAGCGATATCACCGCGCTCGCGCGAACGGGCGCCAATGCGCAAGCGCTGACCGTCGGGCTGCGGGTCGCTGGCACGCTGGCGGCGCTCGGCGTGCCGCCGGCGGAAGATATTGGGCTGGTGAGTGCGACACTGCGCTCGGGTGAGTCGTCGGCGGATCTGCTCCTGCTTCCGGCGCACGTGCAGTCTGAAGTCGCGAAGGGTGTCACACCGGCACAAGCAGCCGCCGGACTCGCGCGGGCGGCAGCGGCGCAGGGGCAGCACGGGCCGCCGCCGACACACCCGCAACATCCCCCGCACCCGCCGCCACCGCCGCACCCGCCGGCACCGCCACACCCGTAGGCTCCAAGGACTCGCATTAAAGCAAGTCGAGTACCGAAAGGGCTAACAACCCTGTAAGATTCCTTTCCTAACTATGACAATCGCCTCGAATTTGGGCTTCCCCTCCCTGGGTGCGGCGCGCGAATTGAAGCGCGCGACTGAAGGGTATTGGGGCGGCAAGATCAGCCGCGAGCAGCTGCTCGCCACCGGCGCGGAACTGCGGCGCCGCCACTGGCAGCTGCAGCGGGACATCGGGATCCGCCGGATCCCTGCCAATGACTTCTCGTTCTACGACCGCATGCTGGACACCTGCGCGATGGTCGGCGCAGTGCCGCCGCGCTACGGTTGGACCGGCGAGTGGGTCGATCCGGGCACGTACTTCGCGATGGCGCGCGGCAGTCAGGGTAAAGGCCGCGACGTCACCGCGATGGAAATGACGAAGTGGTTCGATACCAACTACCACTACATCGTCCCCGAGCTGGAGCGCGGGCAACGCTTCCGTATGGCGTCCGCCAAACCGGCGAACGAGTACCGGGAAGCGAAGGCACTGGGCATCGACGCGACGACGGTCCTGATCGGGCCCCTGACATTCCTCCTGCTCGCGAAAACAAAGGGCGGGGCATTCGACCGTCTGTCCTTGCTCGACGCGCTGCTCCCGGTGTATGGCGACGTGCTGGAGTCGCTCGCGGCGGCGGGGGCGACCTGGGTGCAGCTCGACGAGCCGAGTCTCGCGCTCGATCGCACCGATGCCGAGCGCGCCGCGTACCTGCGCGCGTACAAGTACCTCGCGTCGCGTGCGGGAAAGCTGCAGCTCCTGGTCGCCACGTATTTCGCCGGCCTCGCCGATAACCTGAAGACCGCGGTTGCCCTTCCCGTGCAGGGGCTGCACGTCGATCTCGTCCGCGCGCCCGAGCAGCTCGATCCGCTCCTCGCCGCGTGGCCCAAAGGTCGGGTGCTGTCGGCGGGTGTGATCGACGGTCGCAACGTATGGCGCGCGGATCTCGCGAAGCAGGCAGCGCTGGTGGAGCGGGCGGCCGCGAAGGTGGGGAAAGACCGGCTGTGGGTGGCGCCCTCTTGCTCGCTGCTGCATACGCCGTTCGACCTCGATCTCGAGACCAAGCTCGACGCGGAGCTGAAGAGCTGGCTCGCATTCGCCAAGCAGAAGCTGCAGGAGGTCGTCGCACTGGCGAAGAGCGACCAGAAGGCGATCGAGAGCAGCAGCCGGGCCGCGAAATCGCGTCGCGCGTCGACACGAATCAACAACGCCGCGGTGCAGCGCCGGGCCGGCTCGGTGACGGAGAAAGACAGCGTGCGCAGTGCGCCGTTCGCCGTGCGCCGGAAGACACAACTGGATCTTCCCCCGTATCCGACGACGACGATCGGCTCGTTCCCCCAGACGACGGAAGTGCGAGCCGCGCGGCGCAAGCTCAATGACAATCAGCTCTCGGCCGAGGACTACGATCGCTTCATCGAGGCGCAAGTCGCCAAGACCATCAAGCTGCAGGAAGAAATCGGCCTCGACGTGCTCGTGCACGGGGAGTTCGAGCGCAACGACATGGTCGAGTACTTCGGCGAGCAGCTCGCCGGATTCGCGTTCACCGAGCACGGCTGGGTGCAGTCCTACGGCACGCGCTATGTGAAGCCCCCGATCATCTTTGGCGACGTCTCACGGCCGAGCGCGATGACGGTGCGCTGGAGCAAGTACGCGCAGTCGCTGACGCAGCGCCCGGTGAAAGGGATGCTGACCGGGCCGGTGACGATTCTACAATGGTCCTTTGTGCGCGACGATCAGCCGCGCGCCGAAACCGCCAAGCAGATCGCGTTGGCCATCCGCGACGAAGTGGTCGATCTCGAAGCGGCGGGCATTCGGGTGATCCAGATCGATGAGCCGGCGCTGCGCGAAGGGTTGCCGCTGCGGCGGGCGGATTGGTCGGACTACCTCAAGTGGGCTGTGGACGCCTTCCGGCTCTCGACTGCGGGAGTGCGTGACGGGACCCAGATCCACACGCATATGTGCTACAGCGAGTTCAACGACGTGCTGCGAGTGATCGAGCGCATGGACGCGGACGTGATCTCGATCGAGAACGCCCGCTCCGGCTCGGAGCTGCTGCAAGGCTTCGAGCACTACAAGTACCCGAACGAGATCGGCCCCGGGGTCTACGACATCCACTCCCCGCGTGTGCCGTCCACCGCCGAGATCACGGGTGCCCTGAAGAGCATGACGCGCGTGCTGGATGGCGCGCAGATCTGGGTGAACCCCGACTGCGGGCTCAAGACGCGGGGCTGGGACGAGACGCTGGCGGCGCTCAAGAACATGGTGGCGGCCGCGAACGACATGAGGCGTCAAACGCAGGGCGTCAAAAGAGAAACGTCGAGCAAACGACGTCAAACCGCAGACGTTGAACGAGAGAGGTCGTGACGGAAGAGATTCGGATAACCGCCGAGCCGATCGATAATCAGCGCTGCAAGTTCGTCGTGAGCGTCCCGGTGCTGGCCGGCGGAGTACGCCGGTTTACCGGGGCCGACGAGGCAAAGGGCTCGCCGCTCGCGGAAGCGATTTTCTCCCTGCCAGGTCTCGGCGTAACCGAGCTGATCGTTTCGGGCAACATTGTGACCGTGGTCAAACAGTCTCCGGTACCATGGCAGGCTGTCGGCAAGTCGATTGGTGGCGCGATCCGCTCTGCCGTAGCGAGCGACATGGCGCCCGTGACCGCTGCTCCGAAACCGCCCGGCGCGGTCAACGACGACGCGCTCTACGAGCAAGTCGCAAAGGTTTTCGACGAAGAGGTGAACCCGATGGTGGCGCGCCACGGCGGGCGCGTCGAGCTCATCGACGTGCAGGATGCCGTCGTGATGCTGCGGATGGGCGGCGGATGCCAGGGGTGCGGCATGGCCGACGTCACCCTGCGGCAGGGCATCGAAGGAATGCTCGCGCAGCTCGTGCCCGCGGTCCGCGGGATCGTCGACATCACCGACCACACCTCGGGCGCCAACCCCTACTTCCAGGCTTCACGCTGCAGGCGGCCAGTCTGGGCGGGCTTGTCACGCTGCCCCTCCAGGATCCCCAACGCGCCGCCACGGAGGCGTTCCTCTTCGCGCAGCGGTATCCGGTCGCGGCGGTCGTTGGCGTGGACGATGATACGGCGATCGTCGCGGCGGTGATCGCACAGCGACTCGGCCTCAAGGGCAATCCCGTCCACGCCATGCAAGCAGCGCGTGACAAGCATCAGCAGCGGGAGCTGCTCGCCAAGGCGGGCGTCCCGATCCCGCGATTCATGCTCCGCAAGCTGAGTGAAGACCCCTCCGAGATCGCCAGAACCGTGACTTATCCGTGCGTCATGAAGCCCCTGCGCCTCTCAGCATCCCGCGGCGTCATGCGTGCCGACAACCCTCAGGGCTTCATGAAAGCACAGAACCGGCTCAGAACCATCGTGCGTGAGCCCGAGGCGACGTTTCTCATCGAGGAGTTCATTCCCGGCTACGAGGTCGCGCTCGAGGGTCTGGTCATCAATCGGCGGCTCCACGTGCTCGCGATTTTCGACAAGCCGGATCCCCTGGATGGGCCGTTCTTCGAGGAAACGATCTACATAACGCCGTCGAGCGTCCCAGGCGGGCTTCAGTCGGCGATTACGCAATGCGCGGAGCGGGCCGTCCGCGCCTTGGGTATCAGCGAGGGTCCGGTTCACGCCGAGCTGCGCTACAACGAGAACGGACCGTGGCTGATCGAGCTTGCCGCGCGCCCGATCGGCGGCCGCTGTTCAGCCGTACTGCGGTTCGGGGATCAGAAGGTTTCGCTCGAGGAGATCATCTTGCGGCACGCACTCGGCATGGCGCTTCCTGCTCTTCAACGCGAGCGACTTGCGGCCGGGGTCATGATGATCCCGATTCCCGGTGCGGGAGCGTTGCAGGAGGTGCGCGGCGTCGACGAGGCCAAGCGCGTGCCGCTCGTCGAGGATGTGCAGATCACCGCGCACCCGGGGGAGCGGCTCGTGCCGTTCCCCGAGGGGTCTCGGTATCCAGGATTCATTTTTGCGCGTGGGGAAACGCCGTCAGCCGTGGAAGCCGCGCTTCGCGCGGCTCACCGCAAACTCACCTTCACTCTGCTTCCGCCACCACCTCCAACCAGTAGCGTGGCACCGACTCGACCTTGAGCTCTTCCATGGTGCGCTCGAGGCCTATCTCGAGCGCCTTGGCGCCTTCCTCAAGCGGCGCGCCGGGCAACGCACCCTCGATGAACAGCGAAAACCGGCCGATATCGATGAGCGCTTGACGCGTCATATCCACGCGCAGCAGTTCGACCGTCGTGGGGCGATAACCGGCGGCGACCAGGGCGGCCTTGTATTGATCGGCCGAGAACCACTCCATCGCGGCCGCATGGCCGGTGTGTTTGACTTCGATGCCCTTCTCCCGCAGCGCCTGCACCGAGCGGACGATCCAGCGCCGCCAGAAGCCGCTCGTCCCTTCGACATACGCTCCGTTGAAGAACGTGCTGTTGAACGCGAGCAGCCCGCCCGGCTTCAGCACGCGCCGGATCTCTTTCAGCACCTGTACCTTGTCGGGCATCAAATGAATGGCGTTGAGGAATACGACCGCGTCGGCTGACTTGACGAGCCGCGAC
>QHUF01000129.1 GCA_003221075.1 Gemmatimonadota bacterium | reverse complement strand
GTGCAGGATCTGCAGACTTCGGAGATTCAGCGCGAATGCCGTCACCTTGTCGCCCGCCGCCAGTGCGGCCACAGCCTGCGTGCGCAGATCCTTGACGTGGGCGAGAATGGCCCGAATTCGCGGTGCGTCGCGATCGCCGAGGAAATTCTCGATGCGCGCGATCGCCGTATCGACGGCCGCCCCAGTCCGCTCTGGTGCGTTCGGGAACAGCTCAACGACCGCCGACAGCAGATCGCGGAACGCCGCGCGCCGGAAGGCGCGGGCAGCTGCCGTGTCGCCGCGCTGCCATGCGGCCCACGCCGAATCGCGGTTCATTCGGGCGGAGTCGAGGTAGGCGAGCGCGACGGGATTATCGGTCGTGCGCAGTGTGTCGATCAGTCGTCTGAACCACCCCTCGCACGTGGTGCCACCGGTGGGCGACGCGGCGACGTTGTCGGCGATCGCCTGCGAGCTTTGCGCGAGCACCAGCTCGTTCGAAGAGGCGCCCGTCGGATCCTGACTGCAGGCCGCCGCGAACGTGAGAGCGGCCAACGCGATCGTGATTCGCTTGTGCATTCCGTTGCTCCGTGAAAAGTCTGGCTCTTGGACGTTGAAGCTTAGACGTCGTTAAGGCTCTGAGGGAGGGGGGGCGTAATGCGTAACAGGTGCGAGTCGAAACGCCGCCAGCCCGGCGAGGCCCATGAACAGACCAGCGAGCAAGAAGGACGTGACGGGGCTCACGTCATAGACTGTACCGATGAGCGGTGGACCAGCGGTGCGCCCCAGGGCGCTGATGGCCTGCGCCGCGCCGAGGACGGTGCCCTGCTCGTTGGGGTCCGCGTAGACGGACACCAGCCCCGTCGCCGCGGGAGAGAAAACGCTGTTGGCGACCGCCAGCACGAAGGTCCATCCGTATAACAGCGCCGAGCTGGGCAGGAACGGCACGATGGCAATCGACACCGCCATCCCGAACGCCCCGGCGATGACCAACCAGCGCTCGCCGGTGCGCCGCACCAGTTTGCCAAAGAAGTAGCCCTGCACGGCGGCCGCCGTCACACCGATGATGATGAAGAGGAAGGTGAGCTGGAGCTGCTTCCATCCCAGCGCGGCGATGGCGCGGTACGGCAGCGCCGCGGTGTAGCCGGCGAAGCCGAGCGGCGTGAGCGCCCAGACCGCCATGAGGGGACGGAGGCGGGGCCGCGCGATCGCTTGTCCGATATGACGCAGGTCGAAGATCGGTCTTTTGACTCGAAGCTCGTGTTTCAGGGATTCGGGCAGAATGAAGTACGCGGAAATAAAATTCGCGAGCGATAAGACGACGGCCACGAGACCGGGCGCTGCGTGGCCCAGGTAGTGGTCCGCGAGTCCGCCGACTGCCGGACCGGCGCTGAATCCGATGCCGAACGCCGCGCCCACGATCCCCATGCCGCGCGAACGCTCGGCCGGCGTCGTGATGTCCGCCATGTAGGCCTGCGCCGCCGAGATGTTGCCGCCGGCAAAGCCCGACACCACGCGTGACAGAAACAACACCCAATACGAGCCGGCGAACGCGAAGAGGGTATAGCCCACGGCATTCACGAGCATCGTGGTGAGCAGCACCGGCCGGCGTCCGATCCGGTCGGACAGCTTGCCGAGCAGGGCCGTCGCGACGAACTGCATGAAGGAGTAGACGCCAAGCACAGCGCCGTACGCGAGGCCGCTGGCACCGAAGCGCTGCCCGTAGAACGGCAGGATCGGCATGACGATCCCGAAGCCGATCAGATCGATCAGGACGGTGAAGAAGATGACGCCGATGCGGGCGCGGGGTGCGGGCATGGGGCGAGGAATATAGCGCTTGCGACTTGTCGGAAACCGCGACAGCTTCACGATCCCAGCGCCCTCGGATCCGTCCTCAGCTCCTCGGAGTTCACGATGTACAGACAGGCCCTGCGATTTACCCTCGTCACCGGCGCGTTCGTCGCCGCGGCATGCGTCGAGTCGGCACCCATTAGTCCGACGGCGAACACCGCCACGACGCCAACACTGGCCGGCAGTCCCACCCTGCAGCTGGTCGCACCAGCAGCAAACAGCAAATCCTACGTCATCAACTTCACTGGCTCGCAGCTCCCGGCAGATCTCGCGGCACAGGTGAGTGCCGCGGGCGGAACCGTGACCACGAGTGTCGACCAGATTGGCGTCGCCGTGGCCGCGTCGAGTGATCCGGGATTCACCGCGCGCGCCGCGAAGATCAAGGGTGTTGCGGACGTGACGGAAGACATCGAGGTGCGATGGGTAGCCCCAGAACGAGTCGTCGAGGCAGGCGAGCTGAGCGACGCCGGATCTTTGGACGGCGCTGCGAGCTTCGGCGCAACGGAGGCCCTCCGGCAGATCCAATGGGCACCCGATGCGGTTTCTGCCCCGGCGGCCTGGGATCTTGGCGCGCGGGGTGCAGGTGCGCGCGTGGCGATCCTGGACGGCGGCATTCACAGCGCTCACCAGGACATTGCGCCGAACCTCGATGTCGCGCACTCACGGTCGTTCGTTCCGGGTCAGCCTTTCAACTTCGATCAGGCGCGTGACGCTCAGGGCGTCTGCCGCTTGACCGACACGTTCTGGCACGGCACGCACGTGGCGGGAATCGTCGGCGCTCCCGGTCAGGGTCTCGGTACAGTCGGAATCGCGCCGAGTGCCACCCTGATTGGCGTGAAGGTCCTGCACTGCGGGAGCGGTTCGTTCGCGAACGTCATTGCGGGCATCGTGTACGCCGCCACGCCGATCGCCGAAGGCGGCGCCGGCGCCGACGTGATCAACATGAGCCTCGCCGGGATATTCCAGCACCAGCAGTACGATCCCATTACGGGAAAACCGCTCGGTGCGAGCGGCGCCGCGCATTTGGCGAGTGTACTGGGAAAGGCGACGACCTACGCCTATCAGCGCGGCGTAACCGTCGTGGCGGCCATGGGGAACGACGCGCTCGACCTCGATCACACAAACGATGTTCTGGTCGTCCCGGCGATGTCTCCGCACGTGATCGCCGTGTCGGCGACCGGTCCCATGGGATGGGCACTCGGCGCCAACAACCTCGATCGGCCGGCGTCGTACACGAACTTTGGTCAGTCAGCGGTCACGTTCGCAGGGCCCGGTGGCGACTTTGTGTTGCCAGGCGACGCCCCTTGCACGAAGCCTGTGAATCCCAGCGGCTCTCTCACACGCCCGTGCTGGGTGTTCGACCTCGTCCTCGCCCCGCAGCGCGGGGCCGGGAGCGCTATAAACTCGTACGCATGGGCCGCAGGCACGAGCATGGCCGCGCCCGCGGTCTCGGGCGTCGCGGCACTGATCATCGGCAAGTTCGGGCGCATCGGGCCCGCGGCCGTTGAGGCACGCCTGCGTCACTCGGCCGATGACCTCGGCAAGCCGGGCAACGACGACTTCTATGGAGGAGGACGAGTAAACGCGTTCAGAGCGACTCAGTAACGCACTGACGCGACGATGGAGATGCGGGCCCGCTGCCAAGTCGGGCCCGTTTTCTTTATGCGACGACCGTGTCCCCGGCGGTCTTGCGCACGTCGAGCAGCATCCGGCCCGCCGTCGCGCCGAGGATGAGCGCTCCGCCCGCGAGAGTCGCGGGGCCGGGTGTCTCACCATGCACCAACCACGCCCAGATCGGATTCAGAACGGGCTCGATAAGAAGGAAGAGACCCACTTCGAGCGCGCGGACCCGGGGCACCGCGCGCGCCAGAAAGAGGTATGGGATGCCGAGCTGGCACGCGCCGAGAAAGACCACGACGGCCCAGTCCGCGGGACGGCCGGCGGCGAGTGGTTGCGCCACGACGAATGCGATCGCCCCGGCGGTGAGATTCCCCGACACCGCCGCCGCCGCGACAGACTGGCCGCGCGCCGCGAGCCAGCGATAGCCGATGACTGTAAACGACCACGCCACGGCACAGATCGCTGCAAGCACGTTCCCCAACACCGGATTCGGCGCCGTCGTGGACGCCCGATCGTGACCGAGCAGGAACAGCCCCAGACCCGCACCCATGACCGCCATCTGCCCGATGTCGCGCCGCGTGGCGTGCTCGCCCAGCAGCACGGGCGCGAGCAGCAGAATGAAGAGCGGGCTCGTGGACTGCAGGAAGATGGCGCTGGCCGCTGTCGTGTGCTTGTTCGCCTGCACATACAGCAGCGTCGTCGCGGCGTACGAGAAGCCGACCACGACGGTGCGCCAGCTCCACGCGCGTCGCGCTTCGGGAAGCAGCACGAGGATGGTGAGCATTGCGAGCGCCGCTCGAAACGCCGCGAGCTGCCACGCCCCGAAGCTGCAGAACTTGATGGCCGCGCCCCCGCTCGAGAACAGGACGGCTGCGGCAATGATTTTTGATCGGGGACTCATGACACCTCGCCGGGAGCGAGGAATATAGGCTACCTTTTTGCCGATGAGATTCGCCGTCCTGCTGGTGTTCCTGCTCGGACTGGCTGACTGCTCGCACGCGCGCATGCCGCGCGACGTCGCGGCAAACCACGACGCCAACCTGCTCACCGCGGAGGACTTCTCGGCCGTGACCGGATCGACCGTTTACGACGCCGTACGGCAACTGCGGCCCGAGTGGATCATGCGCAGCCGCCCGAACCCGGTGCTGCCCAATCAGAATCTCATCATCTATGTAGACGGGAATCGCTACGGGTCGGGCATCGATGGCCTGCGGTTGATCACGATCCGGGCTGCCTACTCGGTCCGCTACTTCTCCCCCTCTAGTGCCGAAGGCCGTTTTGGTCCCGGGCATCTCCTCGGCGCGATCGAGGTCATCACCAATCCCCACTAGGACCGCAGCATGGAGGTTCAGGTCTTCGGAGTGCGCAAGAGCGCGGACACACGCGCGGCGCTGCGGTTTTTCGCCGAGCGGCGCGTCAAGGTTCATTTCGTCGACCTGAACGAGCGCGCGGCATCGGTTGGCGAGCTGCGCCGCTTCGCTCAGAAGTTCGGCGTTAGTACACTTGTGGACCACGACTCCCGCCGGTACAGCGAGCTTGGGCTGCGCTCGGCCATCCTGAGTGAAGAACGCTGGCTGGAGAAACTCAGTCTGGAACCGCTGCTGTTGCGGATGCCGCTGGTGCGCAACCAGCAGCAGCTCACGATCGGCGCCGCGGAGGAAATCTGGAACACGTGGTACGCCGCTGCGAAATCGTAGCGCTCGTCCTGTGCACCGCGTGTGCGACCGCAAGCAAGGCCCGCGTGACAGCTGACGACCTGCAATTCGTCGATTCGCTCTTCACCGCCTACACCGGCACCACGGTGCCCGGCGCGAGCGTGGTCGTGATCTCGGACGGCCGGGTGGCGGTGCGCCGCGCTTATGGGATGGCGGATCTCGAGCGTCGCGTCGCGGCGGCGCCCGAGACCGATTACCGCCTCGCCTCGGTCTCGAAGCAGTTCACCGCCATGGCCGTCATGCTGCTCGTGAAGGACGGAAAGGTCCGTTACGACCAGGCGGTGCGGGAGTTCCTGCCCGAGCTGCCGGCCGCCGCACGAGCAGTCACCGTCCGGCACCTGCTCAACCACACATCCGGGCTGTGGGACTACGAAGATCTGATTCCGGATTCGCGAACCGCGCAGCTCGACGGCCGCGACGTACTCGCGCTCATTGTCTCGAAAGACTCGCTGTATTTCCCGGCGGGAAGTCAGTATCGCTACAGCAATTCCGGCTACGTGCTGCTCGGCTTGATCGTCGAACGGGTGTCAGGTATGACGTTCCCTGAGTTCCTGCAAACCCGAATCTTCCGGCCGCTCGGGATGGGCGCGAGTGTGGCCCACGTGGAGGGATCGGACACGGTGCCTCGCCGCGCCTACGGTTATTCCCCGCGCGGCGGGACATTCGTGCCGACCGACCAGAGCGTCACATCCGCGACGCTCGGCGACGGCGGGATTTACACGAACGTGGACGACATGGTGCACTGGGATCGGGCGCTGTACGGAGACACGGCGCTCGTCGATGCGGCGGCGCTGGAGCTGGCGACCACGCCGCCCCAATTGCCGGGCGGCGCCGACACACAATACGGCTTTGGCTGGTTCGTCGATCACTATCGGGGCGAGAAACGCTGGCGCCATACCGGCGAAACGAGCGGGTTCCGCAACGCGATTCAACGCTTCCCGCACCGCCGCCTGACGATCATTGTGCTGACCAATCGCTCCAGTGGCGAACCGGGCGCGATCGTCGAGCGCATCGCCGACCGGCTGTTGTTTCGCTAGCGTTCGATCCGGTATCCGAACGTCCGCACCGTGACGATATGGCGCGGATGGGCGGGGTCCTGCTCCAACTTGCGCCGCAGCATCGCCACGTGCGTGTCCACCGTCCGGCTCATCACGTCGTCGGCGTATCCCCAGACTTCTTTGAGCAGCTCCAGACGGCTCACCACCCGGCCGCCGCGCTTGAGGAGCGCGACGAGGAGTGCGTACTCCTTGGGCCTGAGCTCCGCCGTGCGGCCGGCACGCCGCACCTGGTGGCGCGCGAAGTCGACCGTGACATCGCCGAAGCCATGCAGGGACGGATCGGCGCTTCCCTCACGCCTGATCCACTCGAGGAACTCGGCGGCGCGTTTGACCGTCGCGACGATGCGTTCGTCGTCGAACGGCTTCAGGAGATAGTCGAACGCCTGAATCTCGAAGGCCCGCACCGCATGCTCCTCGAACGCGGTGACGAAGACGATCGCCGGCGGCCGGTCTTCGCTCGCGGCCGCCGCGACCGCGAAGCCGTCGAGGTCGGGCATCTGGATATCCAGGAAGACCAGATCGGGCGTTCCGCGGCGCAGCAGCTCCACGGCGTCGCGGCCGCTCGCGCACTCGTCGATGCGCGTGACGCTGCTGATCTCCTGCAACACGCCGCGCAGGCGCCGCCGTGCCGGCGCTTCGTCGTCAACGATGATCGCGCGCATGATCGGTAAAGGGAATCTCGATGACGGCCAACGCGCCGCCGGGAGCCGGCGCGTTGGTCAACTCGAACGTATGGCGCGGACCGTACAACTCCTGCAGTCGAGCCCGGGTATTGGCGAGTCCCAATCCTCCGCCGCCGGAGCTGCCGTTGAGGCCTGGCCCGTTGTCGCGCACTTCGAGATGCAGGCGGTCGCCCTCCCGGACCGCGGCGATCGCGATCTCGGCGACACTGCCGTTCGGGACCACACCGTGCCGGATCGCGTTCTCTACGAGCGGCTGCAGCAGTAACGTCGGTACGACCGCGGACGCAGCCCGGGGATCGACCCGAAACGTCACGCGCAAGCGATCTCCGAATCGCGCTTCCTGAATCGCGACATAATGATCGAGCAGCTCCAGCTCCTCCTCGAGTGTGACGAGTGGCCCGCGTTCCCGGTTAAACGATTGGCGCAGCAACTCGGACAGCCGGGTGATCATCCGGTTTGCCTGCTTCGGGTCCTCCAACACGAATGCGGAGATGGTGTGCAGCGTGTTGAAGAGGAAGTGCGGCTGCAGCTGTCCGACGAGGGCATCGAGCCGTGCCTGCACGAGCTGCATCTCGAGGCGCGTGGCGCGCCAGGCGTGGTACAGGCCTGCGACCATCGCGTACACCAATACGTTGAGAGTCCACCATATCGTAATGCCGTCCCACACGCCGCTAACGAACGTGTGTGGCGTGCGCCACAACCCCATCGCCCACTTCAGACCGCCCTCGAAGCCCGCGCACGCGACCGCGGTAACGACTGCCATGGGAATGTGCGCGGCGATGAGCACCGCGGGACGGCGGATACGAACGGCCCATGCTGCAAAGGCGCACACCGGCGCAGTAAAAAGCGCCCAGCCCCACCACCCGGTGAGCTGCCAGGCAAGGATCCAGCTCCAGGCATCAGCCTCATTGTAGCATGGTACGACGCCCTCGACCGGACCGGGCGAGCGTCGTGGTCAGAATCGTGTGAACTTCACAAGGCGGTAACGCGCCGCCTCTACGCTGCTTCGTGCGGCGCGCTCAGATTGTCGGCCGGGAGGTTCATCCATGCGACAACTGCTGCTCAGCGTGCTCGTACTTGTGGCCGCCGGCGACCGAACGTCGGATCGCGACGCGTTACTGGCCGCCGATCGTTCACTCTCCGACAAGACCGCGGCACTCGGCATGGTGCAAGGATTTCTGCCGGGCATGACCGACGGCGCGGCGTATCTGTACCCCGGCGCGCCGCTGTTGCGCGGCACCGATCACATTCGCTCGTTCCTCGAGACGGCCGACTCGATGGTCGAGCTGACGTGGACGCCGGCGTTCGCCGATGTGTCGTCCGACGGCCGGCTCGGCTACACCTATGGGTGGACGCACTCCGTCGGGGGCGGTACGCGGGGCAAGTATCTCGCGTGCTGGCAAAAAACCGGCGGCGGATGGCGCCTCGCGGCGTACGCGAACACCAAGCTTGTGCCTGTTCCCGACTCGGTTAGGCCGGCCGGATCCGGTGGTGCGCTCGGCGCGCAAGTGCGCGGCCGCGCCGATCCCACGGAGCTGCTGCACGCGGACTCTGTATTCGCGGCGCTGTCGGTGGCGAGCGGGGCGAAGAGCGCGTTCCTCGCGTTCTCCGCGGAGGAAGCGATTTCGTTCGGCAGCGGGGCGGAAATGACGCGCGGCCGGCAGGCGATTGGGGCGGGGTTCGACGGCTTCCCGGCCGGGGCGGTGCTCGAATGGTGGCCGGTAGCCGCGGAGATCGCACCGTCGGGAGATCTCGGCTGTACGGTCGGCGAGGCCAGGATCGCGAGCCTGAACCACTACAGCAAGTACCTCACGATTTGGCGGCGACAGCAGGGCGGCGCGTGGAAATTCGTGGCGGACGGCGGGAACGTGCGGCCGTCGTCGTGACGGGTTACCGGTATCCAGCAGCCTGGAGCGAGAACAACTCCGCGTAGAGTCCGCCGCGCGCGACTAATTCTTCGTGCGTGCCGTCATCCACCAGCTCACCGCCTTTGAGCACCAGGATCCGGTCCGCCATGCGCACGGTCGAAAAGCGATGCGAGATCAGCACCGCCATCCGGCCCTTCGTCAGCTCGGCGAACCTCAGGAATACTTCGTACTCGGCACGGGCATCGAGCGCGGCGGTCGGCTCGTCGAGAATCAGGACCTGCGCCTCGCGCATATAAGCGCGCGCCAGCGCCACCTTCTGCCACTCGCCGCCCGACAGCTCGACACCGTTGTCGAAGCGTTTGCCGAGCATCTGATCGTAGCCCTGCGGTACGCGCTTGACGACGGAGTCGGCCAAGCTGCGTTGCGCGGCCTCCCGAATGCGAGCCTCGTCCCCCAACGCTTCGATCTGGCTGACGCCGATATTTTCGCGCATGACAAAATCATATCGCACGAAATCCTGGAAGATGATGCCGATGTTCTTTCGCAGACTGTCCAGGTCGTAATCCCGGAGATCGACGCCGTCGAGCAGAATGCGCCCCTCGTCGGGGTCGTAGAGGCGCGCGAGCAACTTCACCAGCGTCGTCTTGCCCGCACCGTTCTCCCCCACCAAAGCGATGCGCTCGTGCGGCTCGAATGCGAACGAGAGTCCGCGCACCGCCCACCGCTGCGAGCCCGGATACCGGAAACCGACGTTCTCGAATCGGAAACCGGTCTGCAGCGGGCGCGGTACCGCCGTGGCGCCGGGCTTCGAAACAACACTGGGCTGTACATCGAAGAACGTGAACAAATCGCGTAAGTAGAGGCTCTGTTCGTAAATCGATGAGAGCTGGAGTAACACACCCTGGATCAGGCTTCTGCTCTGGCGGAACGAGCCGGCCAGGAACGTCAGCGTGCCGATCGTGAAGTCGCCCATCACGGTGCGATAGATGATCACGCCGTAGGCACCGTAATAGCCGAGCGTGCCCAGGGTGACCAGCAGCGTCGAGACGATGTTGCGTCGTACGGCGAGCTGCTTGTTCTCCTTATAGAACTTGTCCGATAGCGTGGCGTACCGTCCCACGAGGAAATCCGACAGGCCGAACAACTTCACTTCTTTGGCGGACTCGTTCGACGCACCCATGTAGCGCAAGTAGTCGAGCAGACGGCGCTCCGGGGTCCATTGAAACAGCAGCGAGTAGCCGAGTGATGCGAAGTGCGCCTCGCCGAGGAATGCCGGCAATACCGCCACGGTCAACAGGAGCAGCAGCCACGGCAGCTGCACGAGCAGGACGCTCGCCAACGAGATCAAGGTGATGAGATCCTGTGCGGTCCCGAGTAACACGAAGAACAGGCCGATGCGGCCGACGGTCTGGCGGCGGGCACGCTCGAGATGGTCGTAGATCTCGGCGTCCTCGAACTGGGCGAGGTCGAGCGTGGCGGCATGCTGCATGAGGCGCACGCTCAGCCGGTTGGCGAACAGATCGCCGAGCAGGCTCTCGAGCAGAGACGACAGCCGGGCCAGCCCTTCGCCCACCGCCGCGATGCCGAGCTCCAGCCCCACGAGGCCGGCGAGGTGGCGCCAGTCGGGCGTGCCCCCGGCGTGGACGGTGGCGACGCCCGCGATGACCCCATCGATGATGAGCTTGCCGATCCAGAGAACCGCCACGGGGATGAGAGACCGGATCGCCCGCAGCACCAGGATCGCGACCGTGTAGCCGCGGTGCGTTTGAAACACGAGGCGCACCAGCGGTGGCACGTACTTGAGGGCCTCGAGCCGTTCGCCCCAGGTGGGTGGCGTGTCGGGACTGGCGCCGTGCGCGGCGCGCGCAGCCCGATACACACGGCGTTTGACCATGGCGTTAACTTCGCTCAGACCGACACGTCAGACCAGACGCATGCCCCTATTCCTGATTGCAACCGCGTGTGTGCTCGCCACGCAGGCTCCGCTCCAGAGCCTGACGCCGCGCGATTCAGCGTTCCATGCGCTGAATAGACTGGCGTACGGCGCCCGTCCCGGCGAAGCCGACAGCGTCGCGCACGTCGGCGTCATGAAGTGGATCGAGCGCCAGCTCGATGCCGATCACATCTCCGACGCGAGGCTCGCCGAGCGCGAGCGGCAGTTCAAGATCCTCGATTACGATCGCGCCGATCTCGCCGGTCGCTACCGGGACGCGACCCGCGAGCGCCAGCGTCTGCAGCGCGAGGCCGCCGCGACGGGCGACTCGACACGGATGCGCGATGCCCGCCCCATGCAGGAGTTCCGGCAGCTGGGCGGGCAACTGCAACAGCTTGCCATCGTTCGTGCCGCCTTGTCAGAGCGGCAGCTCCGAGAGGTGATGGTCGATTTCTGGACCAACCACTTCAACGTGTTCGTCGGCAAGGGCGCCGACCGCTTCTTGCTGCCTTCCTATATAGAGGAAACGATCCGGCCGCGCGCACTCGGCCGCTTCGAAGACCTGCTCATCGCGACGGCCGAGAGTCCCGCGATGCTGTTCTATCTCGACAATGCGCAGAGCGTGGCACCGGGCTCCACACCTCCGGCACAGCGCCGGCCTGCCTTTCTGTTCCGCCGACGGTTTGGCATGAATGAGATGCCCGAAGAGCGCCGGCAGCGTCAGCAGCGTCGGCCCACAGGCATCAACGAGAACTATGCGCGCGAGCTCCTCGAGCTCCACACCCTTGGCGTCGACGGCGGTTACACCCAGCCCGACATCATCGAAGTCGCGCGCATCTTCACCGGTTGGAGCATCGAGCCCCCGGAACGGGGATCCGGTTTCGTCTTCCGCGACTGGGCCCACGACCATGGGACGAAACACGTCTTTGGGCTCACCTTCCAGGATGACGGCAAGGACGAAGGGATCCGGCTACTCAAGTTTCTCGCCACCCAGCACGCCACGATGCACCACGTGAGCGCGAAGTTGTGCGCGCGCTTTGTGGCCGATGAGCCGCCCGACGGGTGCGTCGATGCGGCCGTGGCCGCCTGGCTCGTGAGCGCCCTGCGCGCGACGGCCATCGAGCCCGACGACACGCCGCGTCTCGCGCAGCTCGTCGCGCGGCTCGGAGAGCCGCTGTACGAGCAACCGGCCCCGACCGGCTACGCCGAGACCGAAGCGCACTGGGTGAACAGCGGCGCGCTCCTGGCGCGCATGAATGCCGCCATGATGCTCGCCAGGGAGTGCTCCAGTATCGCCGCGATCGACGATCACGCCCAGCTGGTGGACGCGATCGATCAGCAACTGCTTGGTGGGACGATGTCCGCGCATACGCGGAGCGTCATCCTCGAGCAGCTGGCTGATGTGATGGATCCAACTCAAGCAAGGGCGCTCGCCGTCGGCCTCGCGCTGGGCGGCCCAGACTTTCAAAAGCAATGACCATCTCGAGACGCATCTTCGTGAAGTCAGGTGGCCTCGCGCTCGTAAGCCTAGGACTCGATCCGTTATTCCTGGCGCGCGCGGCGTTTGCATCCGGCCGTCCGACCGTCAGGCCGTCCGACTGTCCGACTCTCGTTTGCCTCTTCCAGCGCGGCGCGGTGGACGGACTCAACATGATCGTCCCGCATGGCGAGCCCGCGTATTACCAGGATCGCCCTCGTATCGCGATTCCTGCCGCCGACGTCGTGGATCTCGATGGCCATTTCGGCCTGCATCCGAGTCTCGCGCCCCTCAAAGAGCTCTGGGACAACAGGAGCCTCGCGGCGATTCACGCGATCGGGTCGCCGGACGCGACCCGCAGTCATTTCGATGCGCAGGATTACATGGAGACGGGCACGCCGGGCCTCAAGAGCACGGGCGACGGTTGGGTGAATCGCTACTGCCAGCACGACCGCGAGCATGCGGACACGCCGTTCCGCGCGGTCGCATTCGGGCCGCAGCTGCCGCGCATTCTCGCCGGCAGCGCGCCGTCGCT
>QHUF01000408.1 GCA_003221075.1 Gemmatimonadota bacterium | reverse complement strand
GGCGGCAGCATCGCGAAAGTGACGTTCATCCGGCTGGGTTCAGTGACGCATGCCTTCGACATCGGTCAGCGTATGGTGCCACTGAGCTTCCAGCAGGTGAGCGGCGGCCTCTCGGTTGCCATTCCCGGGAGCCGGACCTCCGCCCCCCCGGGTCCCTACATGCTCTTCCTGGTGAGCGGAAACAGCGTGCCTTCCGAAGCGCGGATCATGCTCCTGCAGTGACTGGCTGGGGACTCCCTATTCCCCATCTTCCGTTTCACCGAGAGGATGTCGGCGCAACTCCTCTCCGATTCGAGGGTGCTCTCGCCAGAGATAGTAGCCCATCGCGAGCGCCGCGAGCGCGTTGCCAATGGCCACGTTCCACCAAGCTAAGTATCCGAGCAACGGCTTCGCGAGCAGCGCGACGAGGATGTAAAACCCCACCTCGAAGAAGCAGAATCCGACGATCACGAGGAACAGCGTAGAGGGTGCGTACTCGACCTCGGCGGCGAGGGCGGCGGCGACGCAGCCTACGACGACGAAGGCGCTGACGTGAATCATCGTGTAGCCGAAGATGCGGGCGGGCTCGACGATCACGTGCTCCGATCCCGTCGCTCCCCAGAATACCGCACTCCCGAGCATGGCCGGCGTGAACAGGGGCTGGCCGTTGATCAGGTCCACGACGAGGAACCACACCGCGACCGCGGCCGCGCCGATGCACCCGGCGATGAAGCCCTCGCGCAGAATCCGATTCAGATCCATGGCGGCACAATATATCGTCGGACCGAGTGCGTGCTAGATTGGGGACTCGGGATTCGGGGCTCGGGACTCGGGGAGTAACCAATGGTCGTGACACGGCGCCCGCTGTTTTACGGATTGTGCCTCCTCGTCGGCACGTTGTTGTTCGGCGGCGCGGGCGCCATCCATCCGATCCTCACCGGCGACGGCGCCGCGCAGCTCGCGATGGTCGCGAGGACGGAGCACTGGCGCCTGATTCATTGGGCGTTGCTGTTCGGTCTCGCGTTCATGTACACAGGCCTGGCCGGCGTGGCGCTGCGGCACAGCGACACCGCGGGATGGACGCCCGCGCGCGCCGGCGCCCTGATTGGCGCGTTCGGATTCTCCGTTTGGGCCATCAACATTCTCTTCATGGTCGGTGCTGGTTGGCAGCTGGCGCACGCCTACACGCGGTCGGACGCGGGTCTGACCGGCACGCACGCCGTGTTCGTCTACGACATGATCCATCCGATGGGGCTTGCTGCCGAGCGACTCGCGACTTTTCTGCTGGGATTGGTGGCGTACACGTTTGGCTGGAGTATTCGCAACGGCGCGATTTGGCCCAGGTGGCTCGCCTGGATGGCGTGGCTCGTCGCCGCCGTGGACGGCGTCGTGGCCCTGGTGTTCAGCGAATTCCTACCGGTGATGTACTACGGGCAGGCCCTCTTCATCATCTGGCTGGCGGCGACCGCCGTGGTGATGCTCGCGGAGCGCCGTCAGCCACAATAAAAAGGGCCCTCGATTGAGGGCCCTTGGCGTGTCACGAGCGCTGTGGATTACTGACGGCGCAGGCGCACGATCCGCGGTTGCCAGCCGTCCCCTGTCCGCCGCAGGAGTGTGAGCATGACGAAGTCACCAGATCTACTGGACGCTAGAGCCCGGTGGAGGTCTGCCCGGGTTCGTGTGGGCTGTCCATTGACCCGGAGGATGATATCGGGGCCGCCGTTACTGGCATCAGCTAGTCGTTCGTAAGCAGGACCATCCGGAGAGACCTGCGTGACCACGAGGCCTCCTCCGCTCCGGATCACCGAGCTGAGTTGGGCATCACGCGCATCCTCTTGCGACAGCGGTTCCACCGAGATGCCAAGCGCCTGCTCGGACGGGGCTGAATCCCGGCTCGGACGGTCGTCAGCGGCGTCGGCGGTTTCGGCTTCGCTGCCTGGTGCCGCGGTCAGCTTGACCGGAATCGTCTTCCGAGCGCCACCCTTCCGCGCCACGGTAACCTGACCGGTCTCGCCGGGCTTCTTGAATCCAACACGCTGCTGCAGCTGGGCGAGACAGCTTGACGTCCTCCGCGTCCTCTTGCCGCACCGGCAGGACTGAAACGCCTATGACGGATCGCTCGACATGGCCGGTGGCGATCAGCTGCGTCATCACGGTCTTGGCGATGTTGATGGGGATCGCAAACCCGTAGCCGTCATAGTATCCGGTCCCACTGGCGATGGCCGAATTGATGCCGATGACCTCGCCGCGCACGTTGACCAGCGGCCCGCCCGAGTTCCCGGGGTTGATGGCCGCGTCGGTCTGAATGAAGTCTTGAATCGCCAGCCCGCCTGAATTCAGCCCCTGTAACCCCCGGCCCTTGGCACTCACGATTCCTGCCGTCACCGTGAACGTGAAGGCCTCACCGAGCGGATTACCGATCGCGAGTACCCAGTTGCCGATCTTGGTGGAGTCAGCATCGCCGAGCCGCACCGTGGGCAACCCGGTTGTCTGGATCTTGATGACGGCGATGTCCGTGTTCGGATCCGTGCCAATTGTCTTGGCGGCGAACTCACGATTGTCGTACAGCCGAACCGTCACCCGGTCGGCACCCTGCACGACGTGGTTGTTGGTGAGGATGTAGCCGTCCTGCGAAACGATGAAGCCGGAGCCGGAGCCCTGCTCGATCTGGGGACGGCGCGGGTTCCCGAAGAAGTCGTCGAAACCCGGCGGCAAGCGGCGGGTGGAGACCCGCTCGCGACGTTCCGATTTGATGAACACCACCGCCGGCTTCACATGCTCGGCGACCGAGGCGAACGCGTCGCCGAGATCGACGGCCGCCTTCGCCTGCGGCAGCAGCGGCCGGCTGGTGTCCTGAAGCACTGACCGTACCGCCGCCTCACCGCGCGTCGGCAGCCGGAATGCCGAGGCGAATGCCAGGCCGAGCGCAAACGCCAGTGCGACCAATGTCCCGAATTTCAGCCAATCCCTCGTCTTCACCGACATCCGTGCCCCCTTTTAAGACTTTTTCGATTTATCGTCGTCCATGATTTCGTAATCGGCGTCCACGACCTTCTCGTCCTTCTTCGCCTCGGCGCCGGGTTGAGCATCTCCGCCTCCCGCCGCCCCTGCGCCGCCCGGAGCGCCGGCATCCGCCGTGCCTCGGGCTGCGTAGAGCGAGGCCCCTGCCGCTGAATATGCCTGTTGCAGCTCGTCGAGGGCTTTGCTGATTCCGTCGGCGTCGCCGCTGCGCAGCGCGTTCTGCGCCGCTTGAATCGCGGCGTCGAGCCTGGACTTGAGACCCGGCTCCAGCTTATCGACCCACTCCTTCGACTCTTTGGTCACCTGGTACACCATGTTATCGAGCCGGTTACGCTGCTCGATGACGTCACGACGCTTCTTGTCCTCCGCCGCGTGCGCTTCGGCGTCCTTCACCATCTTGTCGATATCCTTGTCGCCGAGGCCCGAGGACGCCTCGATCTTGATCTTCTGTTCCTTGCCGGTCGCCTTGTCCTTCGCCGCTACGTGCAGGATACCGTTTGCGTCGATGTCGAACCCAACCTCGACCTGCGGGATACCGCGGGGAGCCGGCGGAATCCCCGTGAGCTGGAACTTGCCGATGGTGCGGTTGTCCTGCGCCATCTGGCGCTCGCCCTGCAGCACGTGAATTTCGACCGTCGTCTGATTGTCCTCCGCGGTCGAGAACACTTCCGACTTCTTGGTCGGGATCGTGGTGTTCCGCGGGATGAGGACCGTCGTGACGCCGCCCAGCGTTTCAATGCCGAGCGAAAGCGGCGTGACGTCGAGCAGCAGGACGTCCTTCACCTCGCCGGCGAGCACGCCACCCTGAATCGCCGCCCCGATCGCGACCACCTCGTCGGGGTTCACACCCTTATGCGGCTCCTTGCCGAAGAAGCTCTTGACGATCTCCTGGACCTTCGGCATGCGCGTCTGACCACCGACCAGGATGACTTCGTCGATGTCGCCCGGCTTGAGCCCCGCGTCCGTCAGCGCCTGCTGCATCGGCGGAATCGTACGCTTCACCAGATCGTCAACCAGCTGCTCGAGCTTGGCGCGCGTGAGCGTGAGGTTCAGGTGCTTGGGACCTGACTGGTCCGCCGTGATGAACGGGAGATTGATCTCCGTCTGCATCACGGTCGACAGCTCCATCTTCGCCTTCTCGGCGGCTTCCTTCAACCGCTGCAGCGCCATCGGATCCTTCGA
>QHUF01000128.1 GCA_003221075.1 Gemmatimonadota bacterium | reverse complement strand
GACTCGCCGGGGCAGGGCTGCAGCTGGCCCAGCGCCAGGTGCCGGCGCACGCGGAAGCCCCTCGCCAGTCGGCGCAAACGGGTTAGACTGAAGCCATGGATCGCGAAGAAGAAAGAGACGCGAGCGCAACTGCCTCCGCCGAAGTGGCGGACCGGCTGCGGCGCCGTGGCATCGCGGTAACGGGTGCCGAGCGCACGGATGACTTGGCGGATCTGCTGTCGGCCGTCGAACGGTTCGAGAAGACGGTCGAGGCGCACGGCGGCGACCTGATGGTGGACGACCTGAAGAGCACGCAGCCCGACGACCGCCATTTCGTGCTGCCGCGCCGTGAGCACGGCGAATCAATCCGGACGTATGTCAGCCGGATCGATGCGGCCGCGAGTGCCCTACGCAAGCATCCCCGCCGGCCGGACTAACTCGGCTGGGGCGCCGGCTCGAACATGAGCTCGTCCACGTAGCAGAAGCCCCAATCCTCGCCCGGCTCGAAGCTGCGCATGACCGGGTGCTTCGTTTTGTGGAAGTGCTTGGTCGCATGGCGGTTGAGCGAGTCGTCGCAGCAGCCGACGTGAACACACTCGAGGCAGAGACGCAAGTGCACCCACTCGTCGCCCGTCTCCAGACATTCCTCGCACCCGTCAGGCGTCTTCGGGTTCACGGCACGAACCTGCGCCAGATGTTTGCATTGTTGGGCCATGTCGGAAGCTCTTCCCTTGGGAGATAGTATTCAAGTCATGACCGCCGCCCCCGCAGCCCCAGCCGCCCCACCGACTCCGGCCCAGGCCGCCCGAGCGGCCGAGGCTTTTCCACGACTGACGCCGGCGCAGATCGCCCGCATCGAGCCCCATGGCCGGCACCGCAAAGTCGAGCCCGGCGAGATCGTCGGCGAAGCCGGCCAGCTGGTGACGCACATCTTCGTGGTCGTGTCGGGACGACTCGACCTCGTCCGCCCGCCGCGCTGGGTGGGCGAGGACGTGCCGACCTTCGGTGCCGGGATGTTCACGGGCGAACGGTCGATTCTGGCGGGCGGGCGCTTTCTCGCGCGCATCCAGGCTAGCACACCGTGTGACGTCATCGAGGTCCCCCGCGAGGAACTGCTCCAGCTCATCCAGACCGACTCCGAGCTGAGCGACATTTTCCTCCGCGCGTTCATCCTGCGCCGCCTGCAGCTCATCGATCAGGGCCTGGGCGACGTGCTGTTGCTCGGATCGAATCACTGCCAGGGATCGCTGCATATCCGCGAGTTCCTCACGCGCAACGGGCATCCCTACAAGTTCGTCGACCTGGATACGGACGCCGACAGCCAGGCGATGCTCGACCAGTTCCAGGTCAAGGCCGGCGACGTCCCGGTGGTGATCTGCCGCGGCACCCTGGTGCTGCGGAATCCCACGATCCAGCAGGTCGCCGACTGTCTCGGGTTGAATCCCAAGATCGATCGGACCGCGGTCTGCGATCTCGTGATCATCGGCGCGGGGCCGGCGGGGCTCGGTGCCGCCGTGTACGCGGCGTCGGAAGGCCTGAACGTCGTGATGATCGAAGGGAACGCGCCAGGCGGCCAGGCGGGGACCAGCTCCCGCATCGAGAACTACCTCGGTTTCCCACTCGGCATCTCCGGCCAGGAGCTGGCGGCTCGCGCCTACGATCAGGCGCAGAAGTTCGGCGCGAAGATCCTCATCGCGAGAAAGGTCGCCCGGCTCGACTGCAGCACGAAGCCGTACCGCGTGCAGTGCAGCGAGGCTACCGGCGATCCGTTGCTCACCCGCGCCATCATCATCGCGAGCGGAGTCGAGTACCGGCGCCTGGCGGTCGAGAACCTGTCGCGCTTCGACGGCGCAGGCGTGTATTACGCCGCCACGCGCATGGAAGCGCAGCTCTGCGCCGACGAGGAGATCGCCGTCGTCGGCGGCGCGAACTCCGCGGGCCAGGCCGCGATGTTCCTGGCGGAGACGGCGAAGCGCGTGCACATGCTCATTCGCGGCGATGGGCTGGCACAGACGATGTCGCGCTACTTGATCAGCCGCATCGAAGCACATCCCGCGATCGAGCTGCATACCCGCACGGAGATCGTGGGTCTCGAAGGCAACGGGCACCTCGAGCAGATCGCCTGGCGTACCGGTCGCGGCGGGGCGGTGGAGAAACAGAAAATCCGGCACGTGTTCACCATGACCGGCGCCGAGCCGAGTACAAAGTGGCTGGCCGGCTGCCTGGCGCTCGATGCGAAGGGCTTCATCAAGACGGGCGCGGCGCTGACCGCCGATGACCTTGCCACCGCGAAGTGGCCGCTGCGTCGTCCGCCGTATCTGCTCGAAACGAGCCTTCCGGGCGTCCTGGCCGTGGGCGACGTGCGCAGCGGCAGCACCAAGCGGGTCGCGTCGGCCGTGGGCGAAGGCTCGATTGCGGTTGCGAGCGTCCACCAGATCCTGGCCGAGTAGGCCCTTCACACCCCGATTATGATTCACACGGACGCGCGGTGACGCGCGTCCCAGGCTGGGAGCGGTTCGTCATCCCCGACGAACCGAGGCGTTACCCAATCGGCCCCTCAGCCTCGGCACCAATAACAATGGGAGCTGCATTCGATGGGCGCCTCCACACGAACGACTCCGACTCGGGATCTCATTGCCGAGATCAACGAGCTGCGGACGCAACGCCACGCCGCGATTCTCGCGCATAACTACCAGCGGCCGGAAATCCAGGACATTGCCGACGTCGTCGCCGATTCGCTCGCCATGGCTCGACGCGCGACGGAGCTCGATGCGCCGATCCTCGTGATCTGCGGGGTGCACTTCATGGCCGAGACGGCGGCGATCGCGAATCCGGAGAAGCGGATTCTGATTCCCGATCCCACCGCCGGCTGCTCGCTCGCCAGCACGATTCAGGCCGCCGATGTGCGAGCCTGGCGTGCGACGCACCCCAACGGGCTCGTCGTCGCGTACGTGAATACCGCAGCCGCTGTGAAGGCTGAGGCCGACTACTGCTGCACCTCGGGGAATGCGGTCGCCGTGATCAATGCATTGCCGCCCGACGTTCCCGTGCTGTTCCTTCCCGACCTTTACCTGGGCAACTACCTGCGCAAAGTGACGGGCCGAGCGCTCGACGTGTGGCTCGGCGAGTGTCACGTGCATGCCGGGCTGACCCGGGAGACCCTCGAGCAACGGCGCGTCGAAAACCCTGACGCCGAGTTCCTCGTGCATCCGGAGTGTGGCTGCGTGACGAGCGCGATGTACTATGCCGAGACCGAGGGTGACCGGGCCGCGGGGCGTGTCCAGATCGTTTCCACCGAGCAAATGATGCGGCGCGCGCGCGTCTCTCCCGCCCGGCGCTTCGTCGTGGCGACGGAGACGGGGGTGCTGCATCGACTGCGGCGCGAGAATCCAGGGAAGGAGTTTATCGCCGCCCGTGAGTCGGCCGAATGCCGTTACATGAAGCAGATCACTCTGGAAAAACTGCGCGACGCGCTTCGCGACTTGCAATACGACGTGACCGTCGCACCCGAGGTCGCGTCGCGGGCGCGGCGCGCCATCGACCGGATGCTCGCGATTGGTTGAGCCGCGGCCATTCGGCCTGGATGAAGTGCGGCGCGCGCTCGCCGAAGACCGCGCGACCGAGGACGTGACGACGCGCCTCCTGGGGGCTCTCGGCGAGCGCCGCGTCACAGCGCGCTTCGTCGCGGAAGGTGAATTCGTGGTCGCGGGTATTCCCATCCTGGCGACGGTCTTTCAGGAGCTCGACACGGGCGCCGAGATGACGCCCTGTCTTCCGGAGGGAGCGCGGACCGACGCCGGGACGACGCTGGCCGTGGTCCGCGGCGCCGCGGCGGCCGTGCTCGCGGGCGAGCGGGTCGCGCTCAATTTCGTCCAGCGACTGTCGGGGATCGCCACGCTGACGCGACGCGCGGTGGATGCAGTGCAGGGGACCTCCGCGCGGATCACCCACACGCGCAAGACGACTCCTGGTCTCCGCGAGCTCGAGTTGTATGCCGTGCGGACGGGTGGAGGCGTCGAGAACCGCGCGTCGCTCGCCGCTGGCGTGCTCTGGAAGGACAATCATTGGACGCTGGCGACGCAGGCCGGTCAGTCGCTCGCTGACGCGTTGCGCGCCGCCCCCCCCGCCCCCCCCGCCCCCCGCGGGTTGCCGGTGATCGTCGAGGTGGAATCGGATGCGCAGTTCCAGGCGGCGCTGGCCGCTGGGGTCACCCACCTGCTCGTGGACAACCAGCCGCCCGAGCGGGTCGCCGCATGGGCCCAACGGGCCGGTCCCGCCGTCACGATCCAGGCCTCGGGCGGCATCACCGTCGATGTCGTGCGCGCCTACGCCCAGGCGGGCGCGTCACTGATCGCCATCGGCGCGCTCACTCACTCGGCGCCCGCCGCGCCGATCCGCTGCGACATCGACGCCGAGAGCTGAAACTGTTACCGGTGACTAGGCGTTGAAGTCTTAATTAGTCACCATGAGCGCAACCCTCCGTTTGACTCGAGCGGCCTTCGGCGCCGTGCAGCGGGCATCCCCCCGCCTCGCGGCGCTGTGGGCCGCGCGCATTTTCTGCACGCCCCCGCGCCGTCCCATCAGCGAGCGGATGGCCGGCTGGCTGCGCGAGGCGCACCGCTTCACGGTTCGCGTCGGCGGACGACGCGTCGCGGCGTGGTCGTGGGGCGATCGCGGTCCGCGGGTCCTGCTGGTCCATGGTTGGGGCAGCCGTGGCGCCCGCTTCGTCGACCTCGGCAATGCCCTGCTCATGCAGGGTTACCGCGTGGTGACCTTCGATGCGCCGGGCCACGGCGCATCTGCCGGCCGGCTCAGCTCCGGTCCCGAGGTCGCCCGCGCCGCGCAAGCGGTGGTGAACGCGGTCGGGCCCGTCAGCCACATCGTCGGGCATTCGGTGGGCGGGTTTGCGTCGGCGCTCGCGATTGCGCGAGGCCTCGAGATCCGTCGCGCCGTGTTCCTCGCGCCGTCGGCCAACGTGAACAGTTACAGCGCGCAGTTCGAAGCGCTGCTCGGCGTCCACGGCCCGGTCATGGCGTCGATGCGTGGCCGGCTGGAGCGGCGGCTGGGCTTCTCCTGGAAGGACCTGAACATTCCCGCATTCGCACCCGAGATGCGTGTGCCGCTGCTCGTGATCCACGATCGGGACGATCGGGAGGTTGGCTGGAATGATGGCGCGGCCATCGCGCGATCATGGCCCGGGGCCGAGCTTGTGACGACCACCGGGTTGGGGCATCACCGGATCGTGAGCGATCCAGCCGTTATCAGGCAGGTGGTGACGTTTCTCAATGCCTGAGCTAGTGGAGCAGACTATCCCTTAACGAGTTGTGCCATCCGCCGGACCGCTTCTTCCAGCCCCCAGAAGACTGCGTTGCTGACGATCGAATGCCCGATGTTCAGTTCCTCGATCTCCGGAATCGCGGCGACAGGTTTGACATTCTGGTAGGTGAGACCGTGGCCGGCGTGCACCGCGAGCCCGATTTGCTTCGCGTGCGTCGCGGCGCGCGTTAATGCCTTCAGGGCGGCGTCGCCGCGCTTCCACGTGTGCGCATAGCGACCCGTGTGCATTTCGATCGCGGGCACGCCGAGCTCTCGCGCCACGTCGATCGTCTTCAATGTTGGATCAATGAAGAGACTCACTCGAATGCCCGCGCCCTGCAGACGCGCGATCGCGTCCTTCAGCCGCCGATCGCCCGTCCGTAACGCGAGTCCGCCCTCGGTGGTGATCTCCTGCCGTTTCTCCGGCACGAGCGTCGCCTGAAACGGAACGGGCCTCAGGCGTGTCGCGAGCCGCACGATCTCCGCATGGGCGCCAAGCTCCAGATTGAGCACGGTCTTCACGCTGCGCGCGAGCGCGATCACGTCGGCGTCCTGGATATGGCGGCGGTCCTCGCGCAGGTGGACCGTAATGCCGTCCGCGCCCGCACGCTCGGCGGCGGCCGCCGCCTGGACCGGATCGGGCTCGTCGGTCTTGCGCGCTTCGCGGATGGTCGCGACGTGATCAATGTTGACGTAGAGACGCATGCTGTCTTACCTTCGGGTCACCCCGACCACAGGTCTTGCCTCGTGAAGCGACGGGTCGCGATAGCCCTGCTGTTGTTTGCCGGCAGCATCGCCTGCGGAAAGAATCCCGGCGCGGGCACGCCCGTGCCGCAGTCGATCAACGAATCGGTCTCGCAGTTTCTCGCCGCGGTCAAGGCCAACGATCAAAAACGGATGGGGGAGCTGTGGGGTACCGAGCGTGGCCCCGCCGCCAACAGCATGAACGCCGGCGTGCTGCGCCAGCGCCTCACCGTGATTCAGAAATACCTCGACCACACCGGCTACCGGATCGTTGAAGGGCCGCTGACCGTCCCGGGGCACGACGACCTGCGGACCTATCGCGTCGAGCTGCAGCGTGCCAATTGCAATCAGGTGCTGCCGATCGACGTCGTCCGCACCCACAGTGGCGGCTGGTTGGTTTACGACGTGCATTTGGAGAGTGCGGGCAGTCCGGGCGGGCGCTGCCCCCAGGCGGAGACGGGAACCAGGCCCTAGAGGCGGGCGTTCCATCTACTCAGTCAGCTCCAGCAGAATGCCGTTGGTGGTCTTGGGATGCAGAAAAGCGATGCGCCGTCCGCCGGCCCCGCGCCGGGGCGTTTCATCGACCAGTCGATAGCCGGCCGCACGGCAGCGCGCGAGCGTGGCATCGAGATCGGAGACGCGGTAGCAGATGTGATGGATGCCGGGCCCGCGTTTTGCAAGGAACTTCGCCACGGGGCTCGTCGGATCGGTCGGTTCGAGCAGCTCGACGTCGACGCCGCCGAAATGCAGGCTGACGATCGTGGCCCCATCGGCGGTGTCCGGACGTCCCGGAACGAGGCCAAAGACGTCGCGATAAAAGGCCAGCGATTCGGTGATGCTCGTGACTGCAATGCCGACGTGAGCAACAGACGGGTTCATAGAAAGTCAAACTAACGTCTATCGGGGGAGCGTGAAGGCTATGGAAGTGTCGGACGCCACATTTCAGGCGGAGGTCGAGCAGCACAAGGGGCTCGCCGTCGTCGATTTCTGGGCCACCTGGTGCGGACCGTGCCACATGGTCGCGCCGATCATGGAGCAGCTGGCCGGCAAGTACAACGGCAAGGTCAAGATCGTGAAGGTGGACGTGGACGCCAATCAGGCGACGGCAATGCGCTTTAACGTCCGCTCGATTCCGAGTATTCTATTCTTCAAGGACGGACGCCACGTGGACACGCTGGTGGGTGCCTATCCGTCGCAGGCGTTCGAGCAAAAGATCGACAAGCTTCTCTCGTAGCTCCCTCCCCGGAGGACGATGCGCGCGAGCACTGCTCGCCTGACGAATTCGCCGGTTCGCCTCGCGGATCTCCAGTTTCCGCAGGTGAGCCGGCTTATTCATCGCACCCGCCTCGCGTTCATTCATCTCGACAACCTGCTCGCCTACGCCAAGCGCGACCGCGACGGCCGCATCGACGGCTACCTCGCGGCGCACCTGCCCGACGAGTGCGTGCTGCTGTTCTTCCGGAAAGGTGAGGCGGTCAACGCGGCGTCGCTGCACACCGCGGGACGTCACGTCATCACGATCACCGACGCGCTGAAGCGCATGCGCGCCGACGTGGAACGCGGCGATCTCGCGTACTGCGCTGCGCCGATGGAGCAGCTCGCGTGGATGTACACGGCCTGCGCCGGCGCCTACCAGCCACGCGGCATCGACGTCAAGGAGCCGGAGAAATTCTTTCCGGTGTTGCAGCAAGAAAAGGTGACGGGCGTGCTGGAGTTGATCTCCAACGGCCGGGTCTCCTACCTGAAGTTCGATCAGGGGAAGTATCTGAGCGGGCATTTCTGCGACAAACCCGACAACGTCCCGCCCGCGCGCTACCTCGAGTCCTTATTCGATCCCGGGCC
>QHUF01000410.1 GCA_003221075.1 Gemmatimonadota bacterium | reverse complement strand
CATGTCGCTGACCGACGTCCCAACATCCTCGGCCGTGATGTAGCGGCCGCCGAGCGCCTTCACGTGCCGGCCGTGCGCGCGGAAGATCGGCTCGCGATTGCGAATCTTGTTGTCGCCGATGATGACGCTCTTGCCGCCGCCGAGGTTCAAGCCCGCGACCGCGGCCTTGTAGGTCATGCCGCGCGCCAGGCGCAGGCAGTCGATCAACGCGTCGCGATCGTTCGCGTAATGCCAGAACCGCGTGCCGCCGAGCGCGGGGCCGAGCGTCGTGTCGTGGATGGCGATGATGCCGCGATAGCCCGAGGAGGGCTCGTACACGAGCGACACCTGCTCGTGCTCGTGCTCCTCGAGCAGCGCGAACAGCGCCGTCGCCTCTTCCTTCTTCGCGCTAGCGCGTGAGTGTGCGGGCGATGACGACGCGCTGGATTTCACTTGTCCCTTCATAGATCTCGGTGACCTTTGCATCTCGAAAGAGTTTCTCGACGGGGAAATCTCGCATGTAACCGTACCCACCGAACAGCTGAATCGCCTGCGTCGTGACCCACATCGCCGTTTCGGACGCGAACAGCTTCACCATGCTGGCGTAGAGCGTGACATCCTCGCCCGCATCTTTGCGAGCCGCGGCCCGATGCGCCAGCGCCCGCGCCGCTTCCGTGCGTGTGGCCATGTCGGCGAGCTTGAATTGCACCGCCTGGAAGTCCGCGATCCTTTTCTCGAACTGCTTGCGCTCGGCGCAATACTTGATGGAAAGTTCGAGGGCTTTACGTGCAATTCCAACTCCCTGAGCCCCAATCCCCAACCTCCCGGCATCGAGGCCTTCCATCGCGTACACGAACCCCATCCCCTCCTCGCCCAGCATCTGATCGGCGGGGAGGCGGAGATCGTTCAGCGCGATGCCCGCCGTGTTCGATGCCCTGAGCCCCATCTTGTCTTCGGGCTTCGCGGCCGCGTAGCCCTTGGAGTCTGTGGGCACGATGAAGGTCGAGATCCCCTTGGCGCCGCGGCGTCGGTCCGGCTCGTCCGTCCGCACCATGATCATCATGAGATCGGCGGTGCCGGCGTTCGTCGCCCACGCCTTGGCACCGTTCAGCACCCAGTGCTTGCCGTCCCTCGTCGCCTGCGAGCGCAGCGACGCTGCGTCCGATCCCGCCTCGGCTTCCGAGAGTGCGAACCCCGCGAGCAATTCGCCGCGCGCCATCGGCTTCAGCCAACGCTCTTTCTGCTCCGGCGTGCCGTGCTTCACGAGCATCGTCGTCGGAATCGCGTTGTGAATGCCGATCGAAACGGCAAACGCGGCATCGGCAGCGGAGATTTCTTCTAACGCCATCAAGTAGGTCACGTTGTCGAGACCCATGCCGTCGTACTCTTCCGGCGTGCACATTCCCAGGAAGCCGAGCTTGCCGATCTCGTCGATCACGTCGCGCGGGAAATGGCTGGTGCGATCCCACTCAGCGGCGAACGGCTCGATCTTCTCGCGCGCGAACTCGCGGGCGAGCTCGACGACCTGGGCGCGGACGTCAATCGCGGTATGCATAGAACCCCTGGCCCGATTTCCTGCCGAGCTGTCCTTGGGCGACCATTTTCTCGAGCAGCGGCGCCGGCCGGTACTTCTGCACGTCGAGCCCCTCCTGCAGCACCTTCATGATCGCGAGGCACACGTCGAGACCGATCAGATCGGCGAGCGCGAGGGGCCCGAGCGGATGCTTCATGCCCAGCTTCATCACCGTATCGACGCCCTCAGCGGTCGCGATACCCTCCTGCACGCAGTAGATCCCCTCGTTGATCATTGGCATCAGCACGCGATTGGAGACGAACCCTGGCG
>QHUF01000127.1:7819-12685 GCA_003221075.1 Gemmatimonadota bacterium | reverse complement strand
CCCGTGGTGGGCGAGACGAACGACGGCTTCCTGAACAACATCCGCGCGCGGCCGATCAGCGAGGCCGACGTGCTGAGCGCGATTCGGGGCGCCGCCGACGGCCCGGTTGCCGAGGGGGCAGTTGGCGCGGGACGTGGCACCGTGGCGTTTGGATGGAAGGGTGGGATCGGGACGTCGAGTCGCAAGCTGCCGGAAAAATGGGGTGGCTGGACGGCGGGCGTGCTGGTGCAGACAAATTTCGGCGGCGACCTACGGATCGGTGGTGTGCCGATTGAGATTCGTGTAGGGGCGCAGCATGCTGCGCCCCTACCAACGAACGGTGATGGTTCGATCATCATTGTCATTGCCACCGACGCGCCGCTTGATCACCTGCGCCTTGTGCGCCTCGCCAAGCGTGCCCTCGCCGGACTCGCGCGTACGGGCAGCTCGATGAGCAACGGCAGCGGGGATTACGTGATCGCATTCTCGACCGCCCGACCGCCGCCGTCGCAGTTTGACCGCCCGACCGCCACACTCGAGGTTGTGACGAACGACGGGATGTCACCGTTGTTTCAGGCAGTGGCTGACGCAACGGAGGAAGCCATCTACAATTCGTTGTTGCGGGCGGAGACGGTCCGGGGCTATCGTGGCGTGGTGCGCGCCCTGCCCGTCGATTCCACCATCACGATCCTCAAACGCCATGGAGCCATCCCTCGATGACTGAAGGCCTCTCCCCCAACCTGCAGCATCTCGAGACGTCGGCGACGATTGCGATCTCGGCGGAAGCCAAGCGGCGCAAGGCCGCGGGGGAGGACGTCATCGATTTAGGCGCCGGCGAGCCCGACTTTCCGACGCCGCCGATCCCCGCCGAGGCGGGGATTCGCGCGATCAGCGAGGGGAAGACGCACTATTCGGCGAACGAAGGAATTCTCGAGCTGCGCGCCGCGGCGGCGACGCATCTCTCGCTGCTCTCGGGCGGCCGGCCCGTCAACGCGGACCACATCGTCGTCTCGAACGGCTCCAAGCAGTCGCTGTTCAACGCCTGCTTCACGCTGTTCGGCCCGGGCGATGTCGTCGCGATTCCCTCGCCCGCCTGGGTGTCGTATCCGCAGATCGTGCATCTGGCGCGCGCCCGACCAGTGATGATCGCCGGCGATCCGGAATGGAGTCTCAAGGCGAGCGTGAAGGACCTCGAGCGCATGCTGCCCGGGGCCAGCGGGTTGATTCTCTGTTCGCCCTGCAATCCCACCGGTGCCGTATACACGCACGCCGAAATCCGCGCGATCGCGCAATGGGCGAAGGCCAAGAAGGTGTGGGTGATCGCGGACGAGATCTACCGGCGCATTCACTACGGCACGGGGCCCGCGCCGTCGTTCCTCGATCTCCCCGACGATCTGCTGGAACGCGTGGTCCTCATTACCGGCGTCAGCAAGTCGTACGCGATGACGGGATGGCGCATCGGCTTCGCGCTCGCGCCGGCGAAAATCGCCAAGGCGATGGCGGCGCTCCAGTCACACACGACCACCGGCGCCAATCACCCGGCGCAATACGCCGCCGCGGCGGCACTCGGCGATGAGCGCGTGGAGCAGGATGTCACGCGCATGGTGAACGAGTTCCGTAAACGCCGGGACCTGGTCGTCGGCCGCTTCCGGCAGGAACTGCCGGGCGTCGAATTCGTCGACCCGCTCGGCGCCTTCTACTTCTTCTTTAGGGTGGATTCATTCGGGAAGATCACCGGCACGGACTTCTGCACGCGGCTGATCACGCAGAGCGGTGTCGCCCTCGTTCCTGGAGCCGCCTTCGGCGATGACCGATGGGTGAGGCTGTCGTACGCGGCGTCAACCGATTCGATCAAGCAGGCACTCGACCGGATCGTAAGCTTCGCGCGGAAACTCGGAGACTAGAGCTTCGGCGGTCTGTGAGACAGGAATTCGACGCCAGTGGGCGTCATCGTGCAGTCGTCTTCGATCCGCACGCCAAACTTCCCCAGCTGATAAATCCCCGGCTCGTCGGAAAAGACGATTCCGGGCTCCATGCGGGTCGTATTGCCCTCCACCATGTACGGCGCCTCGTGACCATCCATTCCCATGCCGTGACCGAGCCGGTGCGTGAAGTACTGGCCGTACCCCGCGTCGCTGATGACCTTGCGGGCCGCCCGGTCCACCTCCTGGCATTGCGTCACATTCGGCTTCGCGTTCTCGATGGCGGCCGTCTGTGCGTCATGCACGATGTTGTAGACCTTCTTGAATTCATCCGACGGCGCATCGCCGAACCAGATGGTGCGCGTGATGTCCGACGTGTATCCCTCGACTCGCGAGCCGGCATCGATCAGCACGACGGTCTCGCGGGTGAGCCGTCCCGCCGATGGTCCACCGTGCGGCAGCGCGCTCGACGGTCCGAACTGCACCAGGCCACCGCCCGGTGAGCCCCGGCTGGCCATTTCGCGCGACAAGAGCGCGGAGACGTCCCGCTCCGACATGTCGACGGCCAGCTGAGTGAACGTCGCGGCGATCGACGCTTCCGTAGCCGCGATCGCCTGACGGATCAGGGCAATCTCTTCCGGGCTCTTGATGATGCGCAGTCGCTCCGTAACCAACGCGCCGTCCTCAAATCGCCAGCGGGGCAAAGTACGTGCGAGCCGCCGGTAGCTTTGGTAGGAAGTCGTGGGTTCGATGCCCACAACACCGGAAGGACCGACCGCTTTGGCAACGAGGTTCCACGGATTCTCCTGCTCCTCCCACCCGCGCGCATCGCTGATGACGGTGTTGCGCTTGATGCGCTCCACCTCGAACGACGGGCACACGATGACCGGCGCCCCGCTCGCGGGCACCATGAGGAGGATGAGACGCTCGCTCCGTCCCGGGTTGTAGCCGGTGAAGTATTGGAAATTGGTGCTCGGCTCGACGACGAGGAGATCGAGTTTGCGCGCTTTGAGCTCGTCTTGTGCTCGCTGGATTCGCTGCGAAAAAACCTGCGGTCCGAGGGTGGGCGACTGATTGCGGATTGTGGATTGCGGATTGCGGATTTGCTGACTCGGAACTTCGGAATTGCCAATCCGCAATCCGAAATCCGCAATCCGAAATTGGGTCGTAGCCGCAGCCGTCCCGGCCAGCGTCAAGAACTCGCGTCGTTCCATAGTGCGGCTATATTACGCGAGCCTCACTCGCGCGGGAAGGCGCAGAACCGCATGCACTTCGAAGCACGCATCGAGCCGCTCAACGGCAAACTTCCGAAGGTGACGTACCGCTGGGATCCGGAAACCGACATCCTGACTGTCGCCTGCAAAGGCGTCGCGAAAGGGAACGGGATGAATGGCACGGTGGACCTCGAGGGCGGCGACGGCTCGTTTGTCGTCATCGACGTCGCCGGTGGGGCGCTCCGCGGCGTGGACGTCGTCACCTGGCCCGACGATGTGCGGACGGTCGCGTCGCTTCAGCCGCCGGAAGCCTCGAAAGAGGGCCAGATCACGTTCCCCAACCGGCGCTCCCAGCCCGGTATCGCGGCCGTCGAGGTCGATACGGCGCTGACCGTGGACAAGAATCAAGCGGAATCGGTCTTTCACATTCGCGTGGGCCGTCAGCGTGCCGCGACGATCGTGCGCGTGGCTGATCACATGTTGGTGGAGGTCGACAAACAATCTCGCATTGCCGGACTCTGGCTGTTGGAGGTGCCGCCCTTCCCGAACGTCGAAGCCACGGCGTAGTGGACGATCCCCCTCGATTCGAGCGCTACGTCACCGAGCTGTTCGCCGCTGAAGACCCGATTCTCTCCAAAATCCGCGCCCGTCACGCCGCCGAAAATCTTCCGGCGATCAATGTTTCGCCCGAAGAAGGCAAGCTGCTGCACGTTCTGCTGCTCGCGATTCAGGCGAAACAGGTGTTGGAGATCGGATCGCTCGGCGGGTACAGCGGCGTGTGGCTCGCGCGGGCGCTCCCGCCGGGCGGTGAGCTGACCACGATCGAGAAAGACCCCAAGCACGCGAAAATCGCGCGCGAAGCGTTCGACGTGGCCCGCCTGCACGGCCGCGTGCGGCTCATCGAAGGCTCCGCGCTCGACATCCTACCCACACTGCATCCCGGTTTTGACGCCGTGTTCATCGACGCCGACAAGGAGCCGCTCCCGAAGTATTTCGAGTGGGGCATGAAGCTCCTCAGGCGCGGCGGTCTGCTGCTATGCGACAACGCGTTCTTCCACGGCGCCGTGGTCGATCCGAACGATCAGTCCGGCAACGCGCGCGGTGTGCGGGCCTTCAATCAGCTGGCCGCCCATGATCCCCGGCTGGTCGCCACGATCATTCCCGTGCGCGACGGATTGGTCGTCGGCGTGAAAATGCGGGACAGCGCATGACCTGGTGGCGAGCGCTGGTCGACGCTGGTGCCGTCCCGGGGGGTTCGGGGTTAGGGGTTGGGGATTGGGGAGAAACCGCCACTTCCGCTACGTACGACACCGCTATCGTAGAGGACTCGGAGCTCCAAACGCACCCGATTCCCACCAACCCCCAACCCCCAATCCCCAGCCCCGTTTTTTTTCTTAATGGCATAGCGCGGTGGAGCGTCGTCGCGTACGACGGCGTGGCGCAGATCGTCAGCGCCTACGTCGCGGCGGCGGTGTGCCGGCGCGACGAGCGAGGCGTGCTGCACGCGACGCACGAACAGAGCCGCGCGTTTGCCGTGGCTCCCGTCGATCGCATGAGCCCGGCCCTGCGGACGTTACTCGAGCAGGCGGCGCCCGACCTCGAGTCGGTCGATGGCGCGCTGATGGATCAACCGGCGCGGTACCTGGAGCGGGTCGAGAGCACCGTGCGACGGGCGCGCGCACACCTCGAGCGCGAGCTGGCGGAGGCGGCCACGGCGGCACTGGGCACGAACGAGTGGCTCGTACTGGACG
>QHUF01000127.1:0-7808 GCA_003221075.1 Gemmatimonadota bacterium | reverse complement strand
GGTTATCGGACGTCGGTCTTTGCGGTGCGCGGCGGTCATACCCGCACGGAAGTCTATTCCTGGTATCTGCGGCTGTGGCCCTGGGAAGGAAACGACTTGCTGTATGGACTGCTGCGGGTCGAAGCACGTGCGGATCGCGATACCGTCACGCGCGCGTCCGAAGTGAGTGGCTGGCTCCGGGCGGAGCGGGCGCCGCTCGCGACGCCGGCCACACGGTGGGACCGGCTGTTGTATCCTTTACATCACGTGGAGGAATACCTGAAGGCTCGTGCGCCGCGCTCCCCGGCGGTCCGCTCTCGGTTGCCGGTCGCATGATCGATAAAGCGATCCCAGACGCGATCGGCCGGGTCGTCGCGACCGAGCTCAAGCCCGCGACCCCACACCAATTCCACTTTTGGACGCCGACCGAGACTGCGATCGGAATCGGGGCGATCGTGAAAGTCGAGGGGCTAGGGGGTGGGGGCTCGGGACTAGGGCGCGTTGTGTACGGCGTTGTGACGGAAGGGTTCGCCTACTCCGATCTCGCGACGCCGCTGCACGACGTCGTCGGTGCAGAAGGCGATCCGACCCGGGCCACCGAGGCGCCCACGGCGCGGCAGCAGATTCGCTATTGGACCGCCGCGGTGCTGCGGCAGACACCGGAAGAACCCCTCCAGCCGGTCCCGCTCGGTCAGGTGTACCTTGCCGATGACGCCGACGTCGCACAGGCACTGCGGATGGACGGGTTTCTCTACTCGGCGACGCCGACCGCCATTCCGATCGGTTTGTACACGTCGGCCGGCCGTGACTCGCCCGTCTACCTCGATGCCGATTTCCTGCTCGGTCCCGAGGCGGCCCACCTCAACATCTCCGGTGTGTCGGGCCTCGCCACCAAGACCAGTGCGGTCGAGTTCCTGCTCGGCGCGATCTTCGCGCATTTTCCCGCGCACAAGGGGCGGATCGCGGCGGTCTGCTTCAACGTCAAAGGTCCCGACCTGTGCTTCCTCGACCAGCCCGGCGATCTGAGTGACGAGGACCGGCATCGCTACGAGCGGCTCGGCGTTCCTGCTACGCCGTTCCAGCGCATGCAGCTCTATGCACCGCTCAAAGCGGATGGGGTCAATCTCAATACGCTGCGCACGCATCCCGATCTCGTCGGCGACGTCGAGCCACTGACGTGGGGATTGCAGGAGGTCGTCGATTACGCCGAGGTGCTGCTCAATCGGGACGACATCGACGCCAAGGCTGACGCGTTTATTGATTTTCTCAGGGATCGCGTGTTAGGAAAATCCTTCGATGACGGCTTCGGCACCACGCATCGCGTCCAGACCTTCGCTGATCTGGATCGGTTCTTCCGGTCGATCTTCGACGGCCTGGAAATCACGGCGGGCGGCCGCAGCGACACCTGGCGGACCCACCACATCGCCACGATGCGCAAAGTGCGCAACCGGCTGCTCAACATCTCGACGCGCTGCAAGGGTCTCGTGACCGACGACGGGCCGTCCAGCGATCTCCCCTGGAAGGAATTCGCGGATCGCACGGTCTACGTCATCGACATCGCGAACGTCGACCCGCTGGGCCAGGATCTCGTCTTCGCCCGCGTGGTCTCGAAGCTGCGCGAGCAGCTCGAGCGGCGTGAGCTGGGCGTGGAAGCGGTGGTCGTCTTCGTCGACGAGCTCAACAAGTACGCCCCTGGTGACGGCCCCGACACCTACGTGAAGAAGATGTTGCTCGATATCTCCGAACGCGGCCGCTACCTCGGTCTGGTGCTGTTTGGTGCCGAGCAGTTCCGCTCCCAGGTTCATCGTCGTGTCGTGGGAAATGCGGGGACACAGCTGTTCGGCCGTATGGACATGGACGAGCTGGCGACGCCGGGGTATCAGGTTCTCACACCCGCCACCAAGAGCAAGCTGGCCACGTTGCCCATCGGCGAGCTGATGGTCCGGCACCCTCACTTTACGCAGCCGATCTTCGTGCGCTTCCCCAAACCGCCCGTGTTACGGGGCCGGGATGGGGTCGAGCGCTTTCCGCCCGCCGCGGACGTGCCGTTCGAGGATGCGGTGGTCCGGCAGCTCGTTCGGCTGGACAGGCGGGTTCGGCCCAACCAGGTCAAGGATCTGATCGCGGAGCGCGAGCAGGACGATGTGCGGCGCGCGCTGGCCGCGGTGCGGCGCACCCGACCGGACGATGTACTCGCCTATTTTCGAAAGGTCCTGGGCGCCCGGGTGGATGCCGAGGCAGGAATGCCGCGGGAACGCCAGGCAGTCCCGCCGCTCAACCCTATTTCCGACGAGCCCTACTGATATGAACCAGCGCCACGCCGCAGTCCTTGTCCTGGCAGTGGCCGCGTGTGGTGGGAGTGGACCGAAGGTCGCATTGCGCTTTCACCCACCGGCGGGCGCGGTTTATCACTACGCACTCGAGCAACGGACCGAGATCAGCATTCTGTCTGGCCCGCTTGCGGCGATGGGCAAGCAGCATTTTTTCATGCGCATGCCCTTTACGGAGACGGTCAAGGGACCAGCGCGCGAAGGTGGGACTGAAGTGGAAGTGGTGTTCGAGTCCCTGACGATGGAGATCCCGGGCGTGCCGCCCGACCGCATCGCGCGAGAGCTCGCGAAGATGAATGGCCTGCGAACCAGCGTCGTGTATGATGAGCGTGGGCAGCTGGTTCGTAGCAACTTCGTGCCCGCACCCGATCTGTCTCCCGATGTTGCAAAGCAGGTGGAGACGGGCGTCAAGGCGATGACGCTCGGGTTCCCGCAGCAACCGGTCGGCCGCGGCGATGCGTGGTCTATCACATCGGAGCTGCCGCTTGGACAAGTGCCGGGCGGCACCTCGCAGGCGGGTGCGGCGCGCACGACGCTCACCGTCCGGGAGATCCGAATCGCCGGGTCTGATACCACGGTTGTTCTCGACATCAAGACGACGTTTCCGTCAGGACCAATCCCGCTGGCGGTGGGGAGCCAGACTGGCACGGTCAAGCTGGATGGCGACCTCGCGGGCCATCAGCAGTTCTCCATTTCGCGGGGCGCGATTCTCGACGGGACGATCAAAGGCGCCACGAAGGTGCACGTCGCAGGGGGTATGCTGGCCTCCAAGGGGATGGACCTGCTGACCGACACCGAGAGCTCGATCTTCCTGCTTCCGGACTGATGAAGCTCGGGCACCTCGCGGTCATCCTGTTTGCGGAAGTTGCCGCCTGTAGCGGCAAGGTCGCGCTGCGCTATCGCCCGCGTCGCGACTCGGTCCACCACTACGTGCTGACGATGCGCTATAGCAGAGACGATGCGCCGATCGTGGCCTCAGTGCCTCGGACCGGTCAGGTGTGGACCATCTCCTACACGCAGTTCGGCCGCTTCACCGACCGACGCGGTGCGGGGAGCGAAGTCTCGATCCAAATCGATTCGGCACCCGATCTGTCCCCAATGAATGGCGCGACGATCTTGGCTTTCCTCGACGGCCGCGGGCAGCTGCAGCGCACAGAGCCCGACACCTTTCCTGGTCTCACGCACGACATGGTGCTGCGGCTTCGGGCGATCGCCGCGGCCGTGGCCCCGTGGTTCCCCCAGGAGCCGGTCGAGCCTGGCGACGGCTGGACGGTGACGATACCCGCCCCCCTGGAGGTGTTGGAGATGAGCGGGCAGGATTCTTCGCAGCTGCAACTGCACGCCACGCTCAACGCGCTTCAGGAACCGGTGAGCGATCGGATCGCGGACGTCGGGATCAATGGTGAGCTCCCTACTGTCGAGACGCGCGTGAGGACGAGCTTGGGAGCATTGGCAGCGCGATCGTCTGGGACTATGATCGGCCGGTACAGCTTTTCGCTGCCACGGGGTGTAATGGTTTTCGAAGAGCTGACAGTGAGAGTGACCCTCGTGACCGACGCCCCGATGGTGGGCAGAGACACCGTTTTGTCTCGGCTCGTGACTCAGACCACGATCCGCTTGCAATGAAGCTCGCGCACCTCGCCGACCTTCACCTCGGGTTCCGCCAGTTCGACCGGCAGACGCCACGGGGTACGAACCAGCGCGAGGCGGACATCGCGGAGGCGTTCCGCCGGGTGGTGGACGACCTGCTCGAGCAGAAGCCCGAGCTGATCGTCATTGCCGGCGACATTTTCCATTCGGTCCGGCCGACGAATGCCGCGATCCTCTTCTTCTTCCGCGAGCTGCATCGCCTCCGCAGCGGCTTGCCGGCGTCTCCCATCGTCGCGATTGCCGGAGAGCACGACACCCCGCGATCGACGGAGACCGGGACGATCCTGCGGTTGTACGAGGCGCTGGGCGCGGAAATCGCGACCGCAGAAGCACGCCGCATCGTCCTGCCCAAGCTCGATTGCGCCGTGCTCGCGGTGCCGCAACAAGCGCTCGCACAGGCAGAACGTCCGGCGCTGCGGCCCGAACCCGGCGGCCCGACCATCAACGTGCTGCTCACGCACGGCGTGTACGGCGGTCTGGGCGAGGAGCGGGGCACCATGGAGTACGGCGGCACGCAGCTGTCGCGCGAGCTCCTCGCTCCGGAGAAATGGGATTACATCGCACTCGGCCACTACCATAGCGCCCAGTCGGTCGCCACCAACGCTTGGTATTCCGGGAGTCTCGAATACCTGCCGCCCAATCCCTGGGGCCAGCTCCAGGACGAAGGCGCGCAGAAGAAATCAAAGCGCAGCGGCAAAGGCTATCTGCTCGTCGAGCTTCCCGGCGCTCGCGTCGTGTTCCGTCCTATCGCGCCGGTGCGGCGCCACATCGATCTCCCGCCGATCCGCGGCGCCGGGCTCAATGCCAAAGAGCTGGACGCGCAGATCGCCGAGCGCGTGGCGGGCGCGAAGATCGACGATCAGATCGTGCGGCTGCTCGTGTGGGACGTCGATCGTGCGGTCGCACGCGACCTCGATCACGCGGCGATCCGCGGCTACAAGGCCCGCGCGCTGAACTTTCAGCTCGATCTCCGCCGGCCCGAGGCGCAGCGGAACATCACATCGGTCGGCCCGGGGGGGGGCACCAAACGCCAGACGCTCACCGAGACGGTGCGCGACTTCCTGGGTCGCCGCCCGCTCGATGCCGAGCTGAATCGCGAAACGTTCGTGACGCTCGGCGTTGAGTACCTCGAGAGCGCAGGTCGTGTCGAGGGCGAACCGTGAAGCTGCACCGGCTACGGCTCGTCAACTTCCGTCAGCACGCCGATACCGAGATTGTGTTCGGAGACGGCATCACCGGCGTTATCGGGCCCAACGGCTCGGGCAAAACATCACTGCTCGAGGCCATCGCCTGGGCGATTTACGGCAATCCAGCGGCGCGCGGCGACAAGGACTCGATCCGTAATTTGCGCGCCAAGGCGCGCGCGCCGGTGCGGGTGGAGTTGGAATTCGGACTGGGCAGTCACGCGTTTCGCGTCGAACGCGGCTTGAACAACGCCGAGCTCTATCAAGACGGCGTCGTCGTCGCCAATTCGCTCAAAGAAGTCACGGCTCGCCTGCAGCGCGTCCTCGGCATGTCGCACGACGAATTCTTCAACACGTATTTCACCGGCCAGAAAGAGCTGGCGGTGCTCGCGGACGCGACGCGTCCCGAACGCGCGGCGTTTCTGTCGCGCGTCCTGCGCCACGAGCAGATCACGATCGCCCAGGAGCGCATTCGCGAGCGCCGCAACGCGCTGGGACACGAGGTCGACGGGCTCGAGACGGGCCTGCCGCCGCAGTCGGAGCTCGAAAAAGAGCGAAAAGTCGCCGAGGCGCGCCTGACGGACGCGCGCAAGGCCGCGGCGGCGGCAGCAGCGGATCGGACCAAAGCGCAGCAGCGGCTCGCCGAGGAAGAGCCGCGCTGGCAGCAGTGGGTGGAGCGGCGGGAACGCACGCTGTCGCTGCACGGTGATTTGCGGGTGGCGGAGCAGGGCGTCGTCGTCGCGCGCCAGGAGTTTCAGCGGCTGGACAAGGAGCTGGCGGAGGCATTGTCCGCGCGCGAGGAGCTGCGCAAGCTCGATGCCGAGGTCGCGCCGATTTCGAAACTCAAAGCAGAGCTCTCCGAGTTGGATCGGCTGCACCGCGAAGACGCCGCCCGGCGCGAGGAGCAGGCGAAGATCACCGAGCTAGCCCGCAACTTGAACGTGCTGGACCGGCGCATTGCGGAGCTGGCGGACGCAGAGACGGCGCTGGAGCAGGCTGCGAAGGACGCACGCGCGCTTTCAGTGAAGCTGGACTCCGCTGAGAAGCTGCTCGAGGAGCAACAAGCTTCGTGGGTCCGTGATAGAGAAGCCGCGGGCACGCGTCGCGCCGCCCTGCTCAAGCAGTTCGAGGAAGTGAAGAAACACCGGGATGACATCGAGCGGCTTGGTCCGGAGGGACAGTGCCCCACCTGTCGACGTCCGTTGGGAGCCGAACACTCCGCCGTGCTCGGCGAGCTCGAGGAGCAACTGGAGCTGATCGTCGAGGACGGGAAATGGCTGAAGCAGCGCATCGAGCAGCTGGCGACACCGCCTGCGGCCGTCACGGAGGCCGAAGCGGCGCGTGACGCGCTGCGCGACGAGGCGCGCCAGGTCACCGAGCGCGAGGGCAATCTCCGGGCGCAGGCGAGCGAGCGGACGCGTGCGCAGAAGGAGCGCGCCGGTCTCGCCAAGCGCACGCAGGAGATCGAGCGGCGGGTGGCGGCGCGCGATGCGGGCTACGATGCCGTGCGGCACAACGCCGTGCGCACGGAGCTGACGCGGCTGGAGCCGGTGGCGTTGCAGGCTGCGGCGCTCTCGGCCCGGGCCGACCGCGCCGAGGCGCTCGTCGGCGAAGCGGAGATCGCCGAGAAGGCGCTCTCGGCGCGCGAGGAGCACGTCAAACAGCTCGCGGACGCGGTGCATGCGGAGGGGTTTTCCGAGCCGAAATTCCAGGCCGCGCGCGACCGCCACGACCGCGCCGCGCACGCGCTGCGGGCCGCGGAGCTGGCCGTCGCCGAGACGCGCGGCGAGTTGGTTGCGGCCGAAAGCGCGGTACGGGAAACCGAGCGCCGGGCCGCGGAGCGCGCGGCGCGCGAGCGCACCATCGCCGGGCGCAAGATCGAGCTGCGGCTCCACAACGAGCTCGACCGGGCCTTCTCCGATCTCCGCGCCGAACTGAATGCCGCCATGCGGCCCGAGATCAGCGCCCTGGCGTCCGGGTTCCTCTCCGACCTCACCGACGCGCGCTACGACGAGGTGGATCTGGACGAGGACTATCGCGTGGTCGTGCTCGACGAAGGCGTGCCCAAGCCCGTGATCTCAGGTGGGGAAGAGGACATTGCGAATCTCGTCCTGCGTCTCGCGATCTCCCAGATGATCGCCGAGCGGGCGGGGCAGCCGCTCTCCCTGCTCGTGCTCGATGAAATCTTCGGCTCCCTGGACGAATCGCGGCGCCAGCACGTGCTCGCGCTTTTGCGCCGTTTGGGCGATCGTTTCCCGCAGGTCATTCTCATTACGCACATCGAGCAGGTGCGCGACGGGCTCGACCGCGTCATTCGCGTTTCTTACGACGCCACCACCGGTGCGAGCGTCGTGCGCGACGATACCGCAACCCTGGGACCACCCGATGCGAGCGTGGCTGCCTGAAGCGCGAGTAACCGGCCCCGAGCCCGCCGTCGAGCGCGACATCGAGGGGCTGAACCGCGTCTTTGCGGAGGCCTTCACCGACCGTTACCGGCGCGACGGGCTGATCGGCGTGCGCGTCCCGCAGCTGAACCCGCTGGTGTGGCGCTACGCGCTGCTCGACGCCGGCGAGGGCGCGATGGTGTGGCGGGACGAGCACGGCGACATCGCGGCGTTCAACGTGGCGCACCAGGCGGGCGTCGAAGGATGGATGGGCCCGCTCG
>QHUF01000409.1 GCA_003221075.1 Gemmatimonadota bacterium | reverse complement strand
CCTGGATCGCCGTGACGATCCTCGTGGCGCTGGTGGTCATCTTCGTCGGCATGGCGGCGCTCGTGCTGGGGATCGTGCTCGGTGAGCCGCCCGCTCCCACCGGCCGCGCCTCCGGCGCGGTTCCGGTACGGGAGAGTCGGTGGCTCGTGGCGGGCCCCGCCGCGCTCGCCGCCATCGTCCTGATGCTGGGCTTCTACATTCCCGGCCCGCTGCGCGACGTCCTGACGCTCGCCGCCCGAGCGCTCGGCGGTACGGCACCGTGAGCCCGCTGCGGGAACCCGGGTTGCGCAACCGGCGCGCGATTCCGTTGGCGGCGATCCCCATGGAGCCGGTCGAGCGCTTCGGGCAATCCGTGACGGAAGCGGTGGCGGGCGGCTGGCGCATCGCCTCGCTCTTCGGTACACCCGAAGGAAACGGGCGAACGCGTCTGGTCGTGATCCTGGCGGACGACGCGGCGGGAGAGCTGGGTGTGACGAGCGCGGTCGTTGGGGAGCGCTATCCCGCGCTCACCCCGGCCTGTCCCCAGGCACATGCGTTCGAGCGCGAACTCGCGGAACAATGCGGTGTGGTTCCTGAGGGCCATCCTTCGCTCACGCCGTTGCGACGCCATCCTCCCGATCACCTCCCGGCCGGGCGGCAAGGGCCGACCCGTGATCGCGACGCGTACCCCTTCTTTCAGATCGCCGGAGATGAAGTGCACGAAGTCGCCGTCGGCCCCGTGCACGCTGGCGTCATCGAGCCCGGCCATTTCCGGTTTCAGGCGCACGGCGAGCACGTGTTGTTTCTGGAGATCGTGCTCGGCTACCAGCATCGTGGCGTCGAAGGACTGCTCGAGCGCCTGGGCCGAGACCGGGCCATGCTCGTCGCGGAGTCGATCGCCGGAGACACGGTGATCGGCCATGGCGGCGCGTATTGTGGCGCGGTCGAGGCGCTCGCGCGCAGTCGCAAGACCCCGCGGGGGCAAACGATTCGTGGCATCGCGCTCGAGCTGGAGCGGCTGGCGAATCATATCGGTGATCTCGGCGCGATCGCGGCGGACATCGCGTTTCAGCCGGCCGCGTCATACCTGGGCCGGATGCGCGGTGAGTGTCTCAACCTGCTGATGACGTTCTCCGGGAACCGCTACGGGAGAGGCTTGGTGCGGCCAGGGGGCGCGGCCTTCGACCTCACGCCCGCCATGGCCGCCGAGATGCGCGACCGGCTGCAGCGGCTCGGCGACGAGCTCGATCCGGTCTTCACGCTCCTGTTCGAGACCGCATCGGTTCAGGCCAGGCTCGAAGGCGTCGGCATCGTGCCACGGAGCGCGTGCGTCGAATACGGCTTCGTCGGGCCGGTTGCGCGGGCGTGCGAGCTGCCGCGCGACGTACGACACGATCACCCCTGGGGGATTTTCCGGTTCGCCCACATCCCGGTCGCCACGATGTGGGCCGGCGACGTACTCGCGCGCGCTCTGGTCCGGCGGCTCGAAATCCAGCGGTCACTGGAGTTTACCATCGAACAGCTCGGTGCGCTTCCCAAGGGACCGGTGCGAGTGGACTGCGGGCCGCTACGCCCGAACGAGCTGGCGGTGGCGATGGTCGAGGGCTGGCGCGGCGAGATCGTGCACGCCGTGATCACGGACGAGGCCGGGCGGGTCCGCCGCCATAAAGTCACCGACCCCTCCTTTCACAACTGGACGGCCCTAGGGTTGGCGATGCCCGGCAATGACATCTCCGATTTCCCGCTCTGCAACAAGAGCTTCAACTTGTCGTACGCGGGTCACGATCTCTGATGCGAGGTAGCGTGCCATGTTGACCTGGCTCAGAGCGAGACTGCGGCAGGGAATTCGCACGATGCGCTTCCCTCCAGACGGCGGGGATTTCCCGGAGCGATTCCGCGGCCGACCCCAAGGGTCCTCGGATCTCGGCGCGTGTCTCTTCAGCCCGGAGGAGGGCCGATACAGCCGCGACTACCGGATGGCGACGTCCACCCGGGCCGCGCTCGTCACCCCGACCGGCGAGGTCGAGCTCGCCCGCGCGCTGGACGAGCGCGCGCGGAAGCTGTTCCAGCGCTCCCTCCGACTCCGCTCGGTGGTCGCCGGGAGCTGCAACGGGTGCGAAGCGGAGCTCGCCGCGCTCGGCAACGTCGTCTTCGACCTGTCCCGCTTCGGCGTCCAGTTCGTCGCCTCGCCGCGTCACGCCGACGGCATCGTCGTAACGGGGGCGGTGAACCGCAACATGCGGCGCGCCTTGGAGCTGACGTACGAGGCGGTACCGCCTCCGAAGCTGGTCATCGCCGTCGGGGCCTGCGCCATCAGCGGCGGTCCCTTTGCGGGCAGTCCCGAAGTTGGCACCGGCGTCGGCGATGTCCTGCCGGTGGACCTGTGGGTCCCGGGGTGCCCGCCGCACCCCCTCACGATGCTGGACGGGCTGCTCCGTTTGTTGGGGGCGATCGACCGAGGGCGGTCTAAAGACTCCCTCACGAAGCCTTCATGAAGACGCAAGACATCGGCGGCTAAGCTCCGCGCACCTACAACGGAGCTGAGCATGCGTCGTCGTCTTATTGTCGCCGGTCTCGTCACAGCCACGGTCGCACTCGCGTGCCGCGAGCGGCCCGAGCAGCGAACTCCACCTCCCGCCACGCCCCCGACAGCTGCGCCCGCCGACGTTTCCCATGGCGAAGCGCCGATCGGCTCGGCTACGACGGCCGCGCCGATCGACCCCGCTGCCCCGCCGCGCGCGAGTGGTCGGGTGCACCACCTGAGGATCGCTATCCGGCACGCGAAGATCACGATCGCCGACGGCGTGACGTATGACGGCTGGACGTTCGATGGCCGGGTTCCGGGACCCGTGCTTCGGGTCACGGAGGGCGACACCGTGGATTTCACGCTCGTGAACGAGGCGCCCATGCCGCACAGCCTCGACTTCCATGCGGCGGAGATCGCGCCGAATCGCGCCTATGTGAATCTCATGCCTCACGATTCGCTGCATTACCGCTTCGTCGCGCGCGTTCCGGGCGCATTCATGTATCACTGCGGAACCGCGCCGGTCGCGCTGCACATCGCCAACGGCATGTACGGAGCGATCATCGTCGATCCCCGCCAGGGCCGCCGTCCCGCCAAGGAATTCGTGTTCGTGCAAAGCGAGTTCTATACCAAGATGCTTCCCGATTCGACGCGTACAATCGACTGGGACAAGCTCCTGGGTCTGG
>QHUF01000126.1 GCA_003221075.1 Gemmatimonadota bacterium | reverse complement strand
ATCGTACGCCGTGCCGGCGCGAAAGCTCAGGCTGATCGACAGGGTCGGCTGCTCATGATTCTCGACGAGCAGCAGTGTCATCCCGTTCGGCAGCGCGACTTCGCGGAACGGCGGGAACCGCACGGGCCGGAGGCGACTGGGAGCCGGTGCCCTGGTGGGGAACGGTTCCTGGGCGGTTAGGCGGTTGGGCGGTTGGGCGGTTTGAAGGACCGCAACCGCCGTTCCAACCGCCCATCCGCCCATCCGCCAAACCGCCTTCATTGCCCACCCCCACTCGACGGCGCCGCACCCGCACGGACGATCACCAGCGTCAGATTGCCCGGAGCGAGATATGTGTTGGCGACGCGCTTCACGTCATCGCTCGTGACTGCGAGCAGGTGATCGAGATCGGTGTTGATCTCATCGATCGAGCGGTGAAACGTGAGGTAGTGGTGCAGCTCTTCGGCTTTGCCCAACGTCGTCTCCCGGTTTGCGATGAATCCCGCCCGCAGCGCGTTCTTCGCCTTCTCGAGCTCGGCCGGAGTGATGCCGTTCACGCGGATGCTGTCGAGCTGCGCTCCGATCAGCGTGTCCATGCGGTCGGCTGACACGCCCTGATTCACGATTCCGTACGCGACCCAGATCCCGGGACCGTTGCGCGAGCCGAATGGGTTGAGAATCGCGCCCGCGGCCACCGCCGCCTTGTCGCGCCGCACCACGGCGACGTTGAGGCGTGAGCTCTCGCCCTGGCCGAGGATGATGTTGAGCAGCTCCAGCGCCGGCGTATCGGCATGCCGATGTTCGGGGATGCGGTAGATCCGCAGCAGCGCGTCCAGGTTCGCTTGCGCGTCGTGCACCTCGCGCCGCTTGGGCGTGGAGCCAGCGGTTGTCGCCTCACAGCGCGGGGCTTCCGGCACCGCGTGACTCGGCGCTCCGGCGAAGTATTGATTGACGAGAGAGCGTAGCTGGCTCGGGACGAAGTCGCCCACCACCACGAGCGTCGCGTTGTTAGGCGAGTAGTAGGTGTCGAAAAAGGCCTGCACATCCGGCAGCTTCGCCGCGTCCAGATCGGCCAGCGAGCCGATGACAGTGTGCGCGTACGGGAAGCAGCTCGTGCTGTCGAACGGCCACACGAGGCCGTCGGTAAAGGCGGCCTGATAGGGCTGATTGTCCACGCGGAGCCGGCGTTCTTCTTTCACCGCCTGGCGCTGATTCTCGAAGTTCTCCTCGGTGATCGCGAGCGAGCGCATGCGGTCCGCTTCCGCCCACAGCGCCAGGTTGAGGCGATTGGAAGGGACCGTCTCCCAGTAGTTGGTGCGGTCCTCGGCGGTCGAGCCGTTGAAATCGCCGCCGGCCCGCTCGATCAGCTTGTTGTGTTCGGCTTTTTTGATGTGCGCGGACCCCTGAAACATCATGTGCTCGAAGAGATGTGCGAACCCCGAGCGGCCGGGGCGCTCGTTGCGCGAGCCGACCTCGTACCACACGTCGACCGAGACGACCGGTGTGGAGTGGTCTTCGGAATAGATGATGCGCAGGCCGTTCGGCAGTGTGAACTGCTCGAACGCGATGCGGCCGGCCTGCGCGGAGAGTACTCCAGGGATCAGCAGCAGCACAAACAATTGGCGCATGGGTTCAAGACTCCGCGGGGAAAAGCGCGAGCGCGTTGGTTTCGAGGATAGCCCGTTGCTGCTCGTTCGTGAGCGGCAGGGTCAGAAATTGATCGATGTTCTGCCGAAGGTCTTTCACGCCCGGACTGGGCCAGTCGGTGCCCCACAGCACACGGTCCACGATCTCCGTCAGGCGGGGAAAGTACTCCAGCAGCTTGGAGGGCGGAATGCCTGAGACATCGAGCCTGACTTGCCCATGACGTCGCAGGATGAAAAACGCTTCCTCCATGTACAACGGGCGTCCGCCGTGCGCCATGATGAGCTGGAGATCGGGAAAATCGATGGCGACGTCGTCGAGCTCCAGCGGATTCCCGTACTTCGAGCGCGGATGAACCTTGAGCAGCCGAATGCCCAGATCGATCAACCGGTCCACGTCGCCCTGGGGGTCGCGAGTGAACCGGGCATGCACGCCACCGTACGGCAACAGCCGCTCGGGGTTCGTCTGCGCGTACTTCGCGGCGAAGGTGTTCGTCGAGTCGTCGAACCCCATGATGTCGGGGCTGGGATAGTTGACGAGGCCCACGCGCCACACACCGGACTTGTCCATCACCTCGAGCAGCGCGCGCGGATCGTCCATCAAGGAGATGAGGATCTCCCAATGGTCTTCTTTCCCTTTGCGCATCGCCTCCTGGACGGCTGGCTTGAGCTGCCGCCATGGCTGGATATGGATGTGGACGTCGGTGATGCGCTTCAATCGCTCCAGGTGTAAAACCCCTTTCCCGTTTTCTTTCCCAGCTCGCCCTTCTTCACTTTCTCCTTCAGAATCTTCGGCGGCTCGTACTGCGGCTTGCCGAGCGTCGCGTGGAGATACTCGGCGATCGCCAGCCGGACATCGAGCCCGATGAGATCGGTGAGCTTCAGCGGTCCCATTGGATGGTTGTAGCCCAGCTCCATGGCCTTGTCGATGTCCTCCGCGCTCGCCACGCCCTTCTCGAGCATGCGCATCGCCTCGAGCCCGAGCACAACGCCGAGCCGGCTGGACGCGAACCCGGGAGAATCCCGCACCACGATCGGCTCCTTGCCGAGCTGGCGCGCGAACTCGACGGCGCGCTCAGTCGCCGCGCGGCTGTCGCGCCTGTGCGTGACAACCTCGACCAGCTTCATGACGTAAACCGGATTGAAAAAATGCATCCCGACCAAGCGCGCCGGGTGCGTCATCGTGGAGGCGATCTGCCCAATCGATAGTGAAGAGGTGTTCGTGGCGAGCAGGGCTCCTGGGGGCGCCGCGCGCTCCACGTCCACAAAGAGACGCTGTTTGATCGCCAGGTCCTCGACGATCGCCTCGATGACGATGTCGGCGGTAGCAACCGCCGCGCCGAGCAACGGCTCGGCGCGCACCCGCTCGTGGACCTGATTGCGCTTCTGCTCGGTGATCTTGCCGCGCTTCAAGCCACCTTCGAGCAAGCTCTCGATCTTGCTCATCGCCAGCGCCAGGGCATCGGGTTGTGCGTCGGTGAGCCTGACTTTGCACCCTGCCAGCGCCGCGACATAGGCGATGCCGTGGCCCATCGTGCCCGCGCCGATGACTGCCACGCGCTTGACCTTCATGGAGCCCGGGACGCGTCTACGATGGGACGGGCCCGCTCGGGATGATTGGTGCAAATGCCGTCGACTCCCCAGCGCGCGAATCGCTGCATGTCGTCCGGATCGTCCACGGTCCAGACGATGATGCCGGCGCCGAGACCGCGTACCGTTTCGAAAAGCGCCTCATCCAGCGTCGTGCGTTCCTGCCACAGCGTCTGCGCCGACGCGTCCTCGAGCGTCTGCTTCGGGTTTCGCGTCGCGACCTCTGACAGCACGCCGCGCGGCAGAGCAGGCCGTTTCTCGCCCAGCCGGCGCACGACGTGAAAGGCGAAACTGTGGACGGCGTAGCCGCTGGGATTTGGCCCGCGGTCGAGAACCGCCAGCAAGCGCTCATCCCAGCGAGGATCGAGCACCTTCACCTCGACAAACACTTTGAGCTTGCCGAGCACGTCGAGCGCCTGGGCGAGCGTGGGAATGGGCTCGCCGTTTGCGAGCGGCACGGTGGCGAGGTCACGCCAGCGCGCCTGCGCAATCGGCAGACCGAGCACGGACGGGTCGTGATGGACGACGATCTCGCCGTCGATCGTGGCGTGGACGTCGAGCTCCACACCGTCGGCTCCCTGGCCGGCGGCCGCACGGAAGGCGGCCAGGGAGTTCTCCAGCGCGATGCTGGAGGCGCCCCGATGAGCGATGACCAGGGGCTTCACTGCTGCAGGCTGTCGGCTTTCTTCGGCTCGATCCAGTCCGGCTCTTTCTCGATATCGTGCACCCGCGCCACGTCTTCCGGACGCGGCAGCACGGACTGCAGGTACGCCGGATACTTGACCGAATCGAGCGGCTGCCCGTCCACCGTGAAGTGCTGATGCGCGTACAGGCCGATGCGGCGGTTGAACTTCAGGTCTGGCACCTTGAGCTGCCGCTCGCGCTCCGCAATGAACATGTTGAGTCGCTCGACCAGCTTCACGATCTCCTGGCGGTATAGATTCCGCGCCATTTCGTTCAGCTTGCTCTTGTCCGGCTCGGCGCCGTTCGTGGGGTTCTCCCGTTCGTCATAGCGGCCTTTGAGTCCCCACACGTACGCCCAGTGCGCGGACGAGGAATTGTCCGTGCCGAAGAGATCGAACGCCGTCGGGATCCACTTATAGAAGAAGCGCTGGATCACCTCGGGCGGCATCTTGCCCGCCTTCACGATGCGAAGCAGCCCGTTGTTGCCGGTGCCGAGGTGATAGGACTCCTCTTTCAGCATCGGGCCCATCGAGCGGGAGAGCGGGTCGAATGCCGACACGGACAGCATCTTCAGCTGGAACTTGCCGTCGCGGTCGATGAACTGCGTGTAGGTGAAGAAGTCGAGCCAGTTGTCGACGATTTCGTTGAACGAACCGAGCAGCCGTTCGCCTTCGTCGGCGCGCCGCTCGAGCAGCTTGGCGGCTTCGCGTTTGCCCTCGTCGCCGAAGTGCGTGCAGAGCAGGTAGGACATCTGCCAGCCGTGCCGCATCTCTTCCGTCATCACGCGCTGCAGCGACAGCAGATCGTAATCGGAAGGCGCGTGCTGCAGCAGGTTGCGCTGTTGCTCCACCGACGCGAATTCGGTGTCGCCCTGGTAGACGATCAGATTGAGCAGCGCGTCGCGAATGCGCTGATCGGGGATGTGCATCACGGTCGGCCATTTGCGCTGGCCCTTGTAATGCCCGAACTCGATGTGGGAGACCTCGGGCTCACCGAACTTTGCCTCGAACCCGTACTTGCGCAGATCGCCCTGCGGGAGACCGATCGAGTCCTGCCAGTACCGGAAGTAGTCGATCCAGTCGTCGAAGTTGAGGAGTTTGCGGACCATCAGCGATTCCTTATGAGTTGGCGTGCTTCGGGGGTGGCGAACAGTACTTCCTGGTCGGCGATTTCCACGTCGAGCATCTCCTCCAGCGTGCTGTGCAGCGACCGATACAGGGCGGCCTTCGCTTTGCGCACCGCCAGTGGCGCCATCGAAGCCCACCGCTTTGCTAGGGCCTCGGTTTCGGGGGCTAGGGACTGGTGCGGAACGACGCGATCAAAGAGACCGAGCTGCGCCGCTTCAGTCGCCGGGACCATGCGCGCGCTCCACACCAGCTCCAGCGCGTTGGAGATGCTGGTGAGGCGGGGCAGGAAATAGCTGCCGCCCCAGTCCGGCCCGAGTCCCAGCTTGTGAAATACCTGCCCGATCGACGCTTGATCCGATGCCAGGCGGTAGTCGCAGGCGAGCGCCAGATTGGCGCCGCCGCCGGCGGCCGCCCCGTTGACCGCGGCGAGCACCGGCTTCGGTGCGTTGCGGATCGTGAGCGCGATATCCTTGCCGGCGCGCACGAGCTGCTCACCCTGGGTCCCGAGGACACCGAGGTCGGCTCCCGCGCAGAAGGCGCGGCCGGCACCCGTGATGACGATGACGCGCACCGCATCGGCGGCGGCCAGCATGCGCAACGCCTCGAGCAGATCCTCGCACATATCAGGATCGACTGCGTTCAGCTTCTCCGGACGGTTGAGCGTCGCGGTCGCGATGTGATCCGTGATTTCCACGAGGATGCGCTCGTACGCCGCCATCAGACGCGCTCCACGATCATCGCGATGCCCTGGCCGACGCCGATGCACATGGTCACCAGGCCAAACTGCGTGTTGCGGCGTGATAAGGCGTGAACAAGCGTGGTGAGCAGCTTCGCGCCGGTGCAGCCGAGTGGGTGGCCGAGGGAGATGCCGCCGCCGTAGATGTTGACCTTGTCGGGATCGAGCTTCAGTTCCCGGATGCAGGCAATCGCCTGCGCCGCGAACGCTTCATTCAGCTCGACGAGACCGATCTGATCGATCGTGAGTCCGGCGCGTTTGAGCGCTTTCCTGGTCGCGGGGATCGGGCCGAGTCCCATGCAACTGGGGTCTACGCCGGCGACGGCGGTCGCTACGATACGAGCCATTGCCGCCCCTCGCCGCCCTTCGCCGCCCTTCGCCGCCGTCACCAGCAGTGCTGCCGCCCCGTCGTTGATGCCACTGGAACTCGCAGCTGTGACGGTGCCATTAGAGCGAAACGCCGGCTTCAACTTCGCGACCGAGTCCATCGTCGTCCCAGCGCGCGGGTACTCGTCCTTCGCGAACGAAGAGCCGTCGGGCAGGGGAACCGGCACCAGCTCATCCGTGAACACGCATTCCTTCAGCGCTTTCTCGGCCCGCCGCTGGCTCTCCACCGCGAATGCGTCCTGCTCGGCCCGGCTGATTTTGTAGCGCTCCGCCACCACCTCCGCCGTTTCGCCGAGCGAGATCGTCCATTCCTTCTTCATGCGGGGGTTCACGAAGCGCCAGCCGACCGTCGTGTCCGCGGTTTCGGGCGCCTTGCGACTCCACGGCTCGCCCGACTTGAGCGAGACGTACGGTGCGCGCGTCATGCTCTCGACACCGCCCGCGATGAACGTCTCGCCTTCGCCCGACTTGATCGCTTGCGCCGCACTCGCGACCGCCTGGAGCCCTGACCCGCACAGCCGGTTCACCGTCTGACCGGGGACCTCGACCGGCAGCCCGGCCAGGAGCAGTGCCATTCGGGCCACATTGCGATTGTCTTCACCAGCCTGGTTAGCACACCCGAAAATCACATCGTCGATGCTCGACGGGTCAACACCCGACCGTTCGACGACCGCCTTGATGGGAATTGCCGCGAGATCATCCGGCCGCACGCCTGCCAACGATCCGCCATGCTTGCCAACAGGGGTCCTTAGGGCCTCAACAACAAAGGCCTCTCTCACAGTGCGACCCACACAGTCTTGGTTTCGAGATACCCATCCAACGCTTCACGGCCCAGATCACGGCCAAACCCGGACGCTTTGAATCCGCCAAACGGAGCACCGGAATCGTATGAGTTGTAGGAGTTGATCCAGACCGTCCCCGCGCGAATGGCCTTCGCCGCGCGATGCGCCTTCTGGATGTCTTTCGTCCAAATCCCCGCGGCGAGTCCGTAGATCGTGTTGTTGGCAAGCTTCACGCCCTGCTCGAAGTCATCGAACGTCAGCACGGCGAGCACCGGCCCGAAAATCTCTTCGCGGGCGATCGTCATCTCGGGCTGCACGCCGTCGAACACCGTCGCCTCGACGTAGTAGCCTTTGCCGTTCGGTTTCGCCGCCTTGCCGCCGGCCACGAGCTGCGCGCCTTCATCCACGCCCTTCTTGATGTAGGAAAGCACCGTCTCCTGCTGCTTTTTGGAGACCAGCGCGCCGAGGCGCGTGTTCTTATCGAGCGGATCGCCGGGCGTCATTTTCTTCGCGCCTTCGGCGAGCTGCTCGATCACCTGCGCGTGGACCGATTTCTCGACCAGGAGACGCGATCCGGCCGCGCATACCTCGCCCTTACCGTAGAAGATTCCCGTCTGGGCGCCGCGCACGGCGGCCTTCAGGTCGGCATCGGCGAAAATGACGTTGGGACTCTTGCCGCCAAGCTCCATGGTGACGCGCTTATTCGTCTCGGCGGCCATCTTCATGACCTGGCGGCCCACCTCGGTCGATCCCGTAAACGAGATCTTGTCGACATCTGGGTGACGGACGAGCGCAGCACCCGCTGTCGACCCGCCACCCGCCACGACGTTGAACGCGCCCGCCGGCAACCCCGCCTCGAGCGCAATCTCGGCGAAGAGCAGGGCGGTGAGAGGCGTCTCTGACGCGGGCTTGAGGACAACGGTGCAGCCGGCTGAGAGGGCAGGGGCGAACTTCCAGCTGGCGATGTTGAGCGGGAAGTTCCACGGCACGATCGCACCGACGACCCCGATCGGCTCGCGCAGCGTGTACGTAAGAAATGGTCCTTCAACCGGAAGCGTGTCGCCAACGATCTTGTCTGCCCACCCGGCGTAGTAACGCAGGGTATTGATCGTCATCCCGATCTCGATCTTCGATTCGAACAGCGTCTTGCCGTTCTGAGCCGTCTCGAGCCGGGCGACCTCATCCAGCCGCGCTTCCAGCAGATCCGCAGCCTTAAAGAGGAATCTCCCCCTCTTTCTGGCTGACAGCTCCCGCCACGCTTGCGACTCAAAACAGGTCTTGGCGGCGCGGACTGCGTTATCGATGTCGGCGGCATCGCCGGCCGCGACATCAGCCAGGTTCTCCTCGGTCGCGGGGTTTTCGACGGCGAACCGCTTCCCGCTGACCGCCGGCCGCCACTCGTTATTAATGAAGAGGTCGGTCTTCACTTGCCCTTGAACTCCGCCACGCGCTTCTCGTTGTAGGCGGCGATGCCTTCCTTGGCATCCTCGCTCTGGAACAGCTGCTGCTGCAGCTCGCGCTCGATCGCCAGCGCGCTCTCGAACGGCACCTCGGCGCCGGATTGCACGGCCCGCTTGATGAGCCCGACGGCCTTGGAGGCCTTGTGCGGGGGGCAGAACTGCTTGGCGTACAGCACCACCTGCTCCCAGAACGCGTCAGCGGGGAAGATCTCGTTGACCAGGCCCAGCTCCTTCGCGCGGTCGAAGGAGAACGTCTCGCCCTTCACCATCAGCTCGATCGCGAGTGACTTTCCGACGACGCGCGCCAGGCGCTGCGTACCGCCGGTGCCGGGGAGGACGCCGAGGTTGACCTCAGGCAGGCCGATCTTGCCCGCGTTCTCCTTCGCCAGGCGGAGGTCGCACGCCATGGCGATCTCGAGCCCACCACCCACTGTGTGGCCGTTGAGCGCGGCGATCGTGAGCTTCGGTGTCTGCTCCAGCCGGTTGAGCGTCTCGTTGGCATGGAGGCAGAAAAAATACTTGAACCGGGGTGTGACCTTATTGAGCATCGCGATGTTCGCCCCCGCCGAGAAGAACTTCTCGCCGTGACCGCGCAGCACGATGACGTGCACGTTGTCGTCGAAGCGCGCCTTGAGAATCGCTTCGTCCAGCTGATGCATCATTTCGAACGTGTAGGTGTTCGCCGGAGGATCGTCGAGCTCGATGATGGCGAGCCCGTCCTCCGTGCGATACTGAATGAGCGTCTTGACTTGCGGTTCGGTCATGGTTGCCATGGAATTATTTCGCCTCCTGATGGGTCTCGACGAAACCGCCGAGGAAGATGCTCGCCATGAGATCGGCCAGCCGCGCGGGATCGATGTGGCCGGCGGGGTCGTACCAGTTATAGATCCAGTTCATCATGCCAAAGAGGATGTAGGTCGCCGCACTGCGATCGTGGGCGCCTTGCTCGGGCGCGGCCTGCTTGAGAATGGACTCGAGGAGGTCCACATAGCGCCGTTTGATCGCGCTCACGCTGCGCGGCGAGGTTTCGTGGGACAGGACCTTCATCTCCGCCATGTGCTGCGCGAAGAACGAAACGTGATGCCGGATGAACGCCTGCAGCCGCTCCTGTGGATCTCGGGCGGCCGCGACCGCCTGCCGCGCGCCTTCCAGGACCTGTGTGAAACAGCGCTCCTGAATCAAGGCGAGCAGGTCTTCCTTGCCCCGGACGTAGTAGTACATCCCCGCCAGGGACATGCCGCTCGCGGCGGACAAATCCCGCATGGTGGTGGGGTGGTAGCCCTTGTCCGCAAAGACCCGGGCGGCGCGGGCGAGCAGGTGGTCGAGACGCTCGTCGTATGGTCGCATGTTTTCGAACGTTTGTTCGAATCTTCAAGCTATTCCCTCGGGTTCGATGCGGCAATAGGTGTCTGGTGTCCGGTGTCACCAGGCACCTTTCTTAATATTCGAGCCTGTCTCACGTCCACATCCGGAGCCCGATGGCCCAACCGCACTTGGTTCCAGCAGCCCACGACACCGCGCTGATTGCAGCGTGGCAAGCGGGGGATGAACAGGCGGCGGCCGAGCTCGTCCGCCGCCACGCCCGGCCGTTGGCGCGCTTTCTCGCCGGCGCCGGCGCACCCGACGCGGATGTTGACGATCTGGTGCAGGAGACGTTCATCCGCGCGTTTCGCAGCGTGGACCGGTTTCGGGGGCAATGTCAATTTCGCACCTGGCTGCTGACGATCGGCGGCAATGTGCTGAAGGATTTCGGACGCCGCGCGGCGCGGCGCAAAGTGATGCCGTTGGATGAGGCCGTGCGCGATGTCACCGGTGACCCGCACGAGCATGCCGAAACGAAGAGATCGCGGCTGCACTGGCGACGACACCTGGCGCAGCGCGCGTGCATTATCACCACGCGGTCCGGAGGCTGAAGGAGATTGTGAAGCCATGAACAGCGAGAGACTCGAAAGCCTGGCGAAGCGACTCGGCACCGACGCAGCCGCACGACTCGACGTCGAGGCAACTGCGCGAAAGGTCGTCGAGCGGTTGCGCAAGCAGCCGGTGCGTCGCACGGTGTGGATCCAACAGACCTGGCTCCGCATTGCCGCGGCGTTGGTCATCGTGTTGGGCGGAACCGTGGTCGCGTCTCGGCTAACCCCGGGGCGACGCCCCGGGGTCAGCCCCGCACACGCGCATCTCGTCGCCGACGATCTGAACGATCTCTCGACCGATGAGCTGCGCGATGTGCTCGCGGCGTTCGATGAAATGATCAGCAGCGACAGTGTGGCCGTACCGGAAGGCAGCACGGACTTGCATGAACTCGACGCGCAGCAGCTGCGGGCAGTACTGCGCTCTTTGGAGGGATAAACATGAGGAAGTACACGCTACTCAGCGTCGCCGTTCTGCTCGCGCCGGGCCTCGCCGCCCAGGGGCGCGACAGCATCCGCGTGCGCGGCGATACGGCCGAGGCCGGGCGGCTGCGGACGCAAATCGAGTCGACGTTCACCCGCCGGGTGCAGCAAGACCTGAACCTGTCACAGGACCAGGCGACCAAGCTGCGTGCCACCCAGGAGCGGTTCGGCACTCGCCGGCGCGCGGCGATGGAGCAGCAGATGGAGCGTCGTCGGGCGCTCGAGAACCAGATGCAGCCCGGGATCGCAGCGAACCCCGATAGCGTGCGCAAACTGATGGATGGGATGCAGACCGGACGCGCGGAGATGCTCAAGATCGAGCAGGATCAGAATCGCGAGATGGCGAGCTATCTCAACCCGGTGCAGCAGGCGCGCTACCAGCAGATGCGCGAGCGGTTCATGCAGCGGGTTGGTGAGCTGCGGATGCAGCGCCGGGAAGGGCGGGGATTT